>CAZRGY010000056.1:0-7169 GCA_964599715.1 uncultured Verrucomicrobiota bacterium
CCAAGCCGATCATTGTGCTCAAAGTGGGGCGTGCTGCGGCTGCGGCCAAAGCCGCGGTCTCTCATACCGGCGTGCTGACCGGCCGAGATGCTGTTCTGGATGCGGCTTTCCGGCGGGCGGGCGTTTTGCGCGTCGATACTATCGGCGAACTGTTCAGCATGGCCGATCTGCTGGGCAAACAGCCGCGCCCGCAAGCCCCGGACCTGACAATCGTCACGAATGCTGGTGGCCCCGGTGCCTTGGCCACTGATGCACTGGTCGCCAGCGGCGGGCAACTGGCCGAACTGGCGCCCGCCACAGTGAACTCGTTGGATCGTTTGCTTCCCAAGCATTGGAGTCATGGCAATCCCATCGATATTCTCGGCGATGCAGACACCTCACGTTATGCCCAGGCGGTCAAACTGGCCATCGACGATCCACAGTCCGCTGGTGTGCTGGTCATCTTAACGCCGCAGTCCATGACAGATGCCAAAGGCACGGCCGAGGTGCTCAAGGCGGTGGCGAAAGATGCGACGAAGCCGCTGCTGGCGAGCTGGCTGGGGGGAAGTTCGGTTGATTCCGCGAAAGGTGTTCTTAACACCGCTGGCATACCTGCTTTCGATTACCCGGATACGGCGGCCCGTGCTTTCGCCCTGATGTGGCGCTATGGCGACAATCTGCAAGCGCTTTACGAAACACCGTCACTGGTTCCCGAATCTGACGGCGAAAACAATGCTTCAGATGCCAGTCTGGGTAAGAAACGGGCAGATGACATCATCACTTCCGCCCGCAAAGCCGAACGCTCGCTGCTCACCGAGGTCGAGGCCAAGCAAATCTTGGCCGCCTACGGCATCCCGACGATTGACACCCATATCGCCTTCACCGAAGAGCAGGCGGTGGAACAGGCCCAGCGGCTGGGATTTCCCGTGGCGGTAAAACTGTTCTCGGAAACGCTTACGCACAAGAGCGATGTAGGCGGGGTGCATTTGCATGTGCGCAATGCTGCTGCTGTGCGTCAGGCGTGGAGAAAGATCCACACCTCTGTCGCGGAAAAAGCCGGAAAGCATCATTTCCTCGGAGTGACGGTTCAACCAATGATTGCCCAGGAGGGTTACGAACTCATCCTCGGCAGCAGCATTGACCCGCAATTTGGCCCCGTCATCCTTTTTGGCGCGGGTGGCCAGCTCGTGGAAGTCCTGCAGGATAGTGCGCTGGGTTTTCCACCGCTCAACACCACACTCGCGCGCCGTTTGATGGAGCAAACCCGGATATTTACGGCCCTCAAGGGAGTGCGTGGCCGCCTTTCGGTCGATCTCGCTGCGTTAGAGCGATTGCTTGTCCGTTTTAGTCACCTGATTGCTGAACAGCGCTGGATCGCGGAGATCGATGTGAACCCGCTGCTGGTCTCTGCGCACGGGATGCTTGCACTGGATGCCCGCGTCCTCTTGCATCCGCCGACGACTGATGAAGCATCCCTGCCGAGGCTCGCGATCCGGCCTTACCCTGCCCACTACATCACTTCCTGGCAGCTCCGTGATGGTACGCCCGTATTGCTCCGGCCAATCCGGCCGGAGGATGAGCCCTTCATGGTGAAGTTCCATCAGACACTTTCAGAACGCAGTGTCTATCTGCGCTATTTTGCCCCTCAAAAGCTGGATCTGCGGGTCGCCCATGAGCGCCTCAGCAGGATCTGTTTTGTTGATTACGACCGTGAAATGGTGCTGGTGGCCGAACATCTCAACACTATGAATCGTGCGTCCGAAATCATCGGTGTGGGGCGCCTGAGCAAGCTCCACGGGGCGAACGAAGCCGAGTTTGCCTTGACGGTGGGTGACCAATGGCAGGGACATGGATTGGGCACATACTTGCTGAAGCAGCTCATCCAAATCGGACGCGATGAAAAAATGGGGCGCATCACCGCCACGATGCTGGCGGACAACCATGAGATGCAACGAATCGCCATCAAAGCCGGATTCAAACTGCAATACATCCCCGGCGAAAACCGGTATGATGCGGAGATCGTCTTATGATCGCCGGAAGCACGGAGAAACCCTACCCCCAGCCGCAGGACAGCGGCGATGTGGGTTCTTTTTATCATCTCACCGGCTGCCCGCTTGCGGGTAAGACTTGCAACGGCATGGCCTGCTTCGTTGCCCGTCACCTCAACCCGGCCCGTTGGACTGCAGCGGAACGGCAAAGCCCGCGTGTCTATTGCCTGGGCCAATGTTTCGCAGCTCCCGCCATGGCCGGCTTAACGGCCCGCCCGCATATGGAGGCGCGTGCCTCACGAACGATCGTCCTTCAGCGTCTGCTCAAGGGGGGGGCGAAATCGCTGACATCATATCAGCTTCAGGGAGGGTATCGCGGTTTGGATCTGGCTTTACGAATGTCTCCGGAGGCTGTCATCAGGACTGTGGAAAACTCTGAATTGCGCGGACGCGGAGGTGCCGGCTTTCCCACGGGGCGCAAATGGCGGGCTGCCGCCAGCCAGCCGGCAGGGGAAAAATTCATCATCGCCAATGCGGATGAAGGAGATGCGGGCGCTTACATTGACCGTTATCTGCTGGAAGAAGATCCGCACGCGATTCTCGAGGGCATGCTTATCGCCGCGTATGCCATCGGCGCAAGCAAGGGCTGGATCTACTTGCGCAGTGAATACCCGGCAGCCAAGGCGGTAATGGAGAATGCGATCAACGAGGCGCTTCAGGCTGGGCTCTTGGGAAAAGATGCCCTTGGTCGCGGTCGTCCCTTTGAGATCGAGCTTAAAATTGGCGGGGGCAGTTATATCTGCGGTGAAGAGACCGCGCTGATCCGTTCCATTGAAGGCAAACGGCCCGAGGCGACGGCCCGGCCGCCCTATTCGACCAAACTCGGCTTGTTTGGCCGTCCGACCGTCATGAATAATGTCGAGACCCTCGTGAATATTCCCTGGATCATCGAGCACGGCGGCGGCGATTACCGCTTTCTCGGCTTTTCAAGAAGCCGGGGCACGAAGGTGGTTTCCTTGAATTCTCTGTTTCGACGTCCGGGCCTGTACGAGGTCGAGTTTGGCCTGAGCGTCCGGGTCATTGTCGAAGAATTGGGTGGTGGTCTGCGTGATGACGCGAACTTGAAAGGGCTTATCATCGGCGGACCGTTGGCTGGGATAATTCCGCCGCATCTGCTCGACACCCCGTTCGGTTTCGAGGAATTGCGGACCATTGGTGCCAGTGTCGGGCATGGCGGTGTGGTGGCTTTCGACAGTCATACCAGCATCGCAGAGCTGATGTACCATGTCTTTGCTTTCGGAGCTTATGAATCCTGCGGCAAATGCACCCCGTGCCGGCTGGGCACCCGGCGTATCGAACAGGTCCTGTTGCATATTTTGCAGCATGGAACGATGGATCTGTGGAATGAAAAAGACTGCGAGAAGACCGTTGCCGCGCTCAAACTTACCAGTCTTTGCGGCTTCGGCACCGGTTTGGCCGAGTTTGCCGAGTCCGCTTTACGCTACTATGGAAAGGAGTTGAAACCGTGCCAGCCGTGACTATCAACGGGCAACCCTGCCAGTTTGCGCCGGGCACGACGATACTCGCCGCCTGCCGACAGCTTGGCATCGAGATACCCACGCTATGCCATGATGACCGTTTGCAACCAAGCGGCGCGTGCCGTCTTTGTGTGGTCGAGATCAAAGGCTGGAACCGCCATCCCACGGCGTGCAACACCGCTTTACTCGATGGGATGGAAGTACTGACGCACTCACCCGAGATCGAAGAGATTCGGGGCACGCTTTTGGAATTGCTGGCTCACGATTATCCGGCTGAAGCGGTGGATCGCTGGCCGGAAAAGCAATTTCATCAATGGCTCCGATATTATGAAGTGGCTGCGACCGGGCGCACATCCAAGATTGATTTCCAAAAACCGGATGCCGATCCCTTCCTGCCATCTCTGGCCAGGGGCAAACCGTTCCAGGATGACACTCATCCGTATATCAGCGCGGACTTTTCCCGATGCATCACCTGCTTCCGGTGCCAGCGCATCTGCGACGAGGTGCAAGGCCAGTTCGTCTGGAGGACCTGGCATCGCGGCGATGCCACCAGTATCCGGCCAGGTGAAGCACCAACCCTGCTGGCCAGTGAGTGCGTGAGTTGTGGTGCCTGTGTGGATGCCTGTCCCACCGGCGCGCTGGAAGACCAGTCGGTTTTGAAACACGGCCTGCCGGTACATTGGACACGCACCACCTGTCCTTACTGTGGCGTGGGTTGTGAAATGAAGATCGGCACCCGTGATGGTCGCGTCGTGCAGGTGAAGCCGGTGATCGATGCGCCAGTGAACAACGGCCATCTGTGCGTCAAAGGCCGCTATGCTTTTGACTTCACGCAGGCGAGTGACCGGGTTACCGAGCCGATGATCCGGGAGGGTAAAATCTGGCGCAAGGTTTCCTGGCCGGAAGCGATCAGCCATGTCGTGGAAAACTTTACCCGCATCCTGAAAACGTCCGGACCGGACAGCTTTGGGGTCTTGGGTTCGGCCCGGGGAACGAATGAGGAAAACTACCTGGCGCAAAAGTTCGCCCGGGTTGTGCTCGGCACGAACAATGTGGATTGCTGCGCCCGGGTTTGCCACGCGCCCACCGCGGCCGGCATGAAGCAAACATTGGGGACTGGTGCGGCGACCAGCTCGTTCGATGACATCGAACAGGCTGCCACCTTTCTGATCTGCGGCTGCAATCCGACGGAGAACCATCCGATCGTCGGGGCACGCATCAAGCAAGCTGTGTTGCGTGGTGCCAAGCTCATCGTCCTTGATCCCCGAGAAATTGAACTGGCCCGCTATGCGGACATTCATCTGCAACTCCGTCCCGGCACCAACGTCCCCTTGTTGAACGCCCTGGCCCAGGTGATCCTCACCGAAGGACTGGCCGATGAGACGGCGTTACGTGAACGGGTGGACGATTTTGCAGCTTACCGCAGTTTTATCACCGCATGGACACCTGAACGTGCCGCAGGCATCACCGGGGTCGCGCCAGAGCTGATCCGCTTGGCGGCCCGCCTTTATGCGACCCGGAAACCCGCGATGGCTTTTCATGGCTTGGGGACGACGGAGCACGTGCAGGGCACCGAAGGGGTGATGTGCCTCGTGAACCTCGCCCTGCTTACCGGCAATTTCGGCAAACCCGGCGCAGGTATCAATCCCTTACGCGGGCAGAACAATGTGCAAGGTTCTGCCCACATGGGTTGTGAACCGAAGAACCTCACCGGTTACGTGCCGCTGGACCAAGGACGTGAGCTGTTTGAGGCCACGTGGCAGGCCCCGGTCCCGCCTAACCCCGGACTGAATCTCATGCAGATGATGGATGCCGCCGCCGGGCAGAAATTGAAAGCGCTGTGGGCCATCGGTTATGATGTGGCCCTGACCAACCCGGATACCGCGACCACTCATGCAGCGTTGTCCCAACTGGAACTGGTGGTGGTGCAGGACCTGTTCATGAACGAGTTGGCACGGGAGTTCGGCCACGTCTTCCTGCCTGCCTGTTCCCCGTTTGAAAAGGACGGCACCTTCATGAATTCCGAACGTCGCGTCCAGCGGGTGCGGAAGGTGTCTGAACCGACCGGTCATTCACGGCCCGATTGGAAGATCATCTGCGATGTCGCCGTGGCCATGGGCTTTGAAAAACAGTTCAAGTTCCGTTCGCCCGAGGAGATTTGGGACGAGATCCGCTCCGTCTGGCCTGCCGGCGCGGGCATCAGCTATGCCCGGATTGACCGCCACGGTTTGCAATGGCCGTGCCCCAATGAAGATCATCCCGGCACAACCATCCTGCACACGGAAAGTTTTCCACACGGCCCCCGGGCCGCTTTAAAACGGATTGAATACGCGCCTTCAGACGAGACGACGAACGAAGACCTGCCTTTTCTGCTGACGACCGGACGCACCCTTTATCAGTTCAACTCCGGAACGATGACCAAGCGGACGCCGAACGTCCAGTTGCGCCAATCGGATACGCTCGACATGGCCCCGGCCGATGCCAGCCGGCTCGGTCTGGTTGATGGCGATCGCGTACGTGTCCATAGCCGTTATGGCGAGGCGGCCATATCCCTCCGGATAGATCCGCGGGTCAAGACCGGAGAGTTGTTTGCCACGTTCCATGCTGCAGAAGTGTTCTTAAACCAACTGACCGGTCCACACCGGGACAGTGCAGAGCAAACACCGGAGTATAAAGTGGTCGCGGTGAGTGTGGAGAAAGCGAGCTGAAACGATGCCGGAGATTTTTGGTTTTGACTGTTACTCGCCCAAAGAGATTGCCGAGCGCGTTGAGAACGTGGGCGTTACCAAGGCTAATCTGCCGTTGATATCGCAAGTGGCGTTGGGAACGCTGGCCGGGGGATTCATCGGCTTGGGGGCGATGTTTTTCACATTGGTCGTGAGTGATTCCAGTTTGAGTTTTGCCCTGGCGCGGGTGCTGGGGGGCGCGGTCTTCTCCCTTGGGCTTATCCTGGTCGTGGTGGCGGGCGCGGAGCTGTTTACCGGCAACAATCTGCTGGTCATGGCCACGGTTGCCGGGCGCATTTCGGTGTCGAAGTTTGCCCGGAATCTGGTCGTTGTCTATTTCGCCAATCTGATCGGAGCAGTGGGCCTGGCCGGCCTGGTCGCATTATCTGAATATTGGCAGATGAGCGATACAGCCGTCGGCCAAACAGCGGTAAGCCTTGCGGCGGCAAAATGTGCGATCCCTTTCGGTAAGGCTTTTTTCAAAGGCGTGCTTTGCAATGTGCTCGTTTGTCTGGCCGTCTGGCTGGCGATGGCCGGGCGCACGGTCACGGACAAAGTCCTCGCCATCGTTTTCCCCATCACCGCCTTCGTCGCCTGCGGTTTCGAACACAGTGTGGCGAACATGTATTTTATCCCGCTGGGTCTTTTTCTGCAGGAGCACGTGGTGACTGCTGGCATGCCGAACCTGGAGATGCTGAACTGGGCCGGGCTGGCGCGGAATCTCCTCCCGGTGACTTTGGGAAACCTGGTCGGTGGCGCCGGGATGGTCGGGTTGGTTTATGGAGTCATTTACCGTCGGCATCCCGGTCGTGAGCTGGTCTCTCCCTCACCGAAATGAAGCCCCACGATCTTGCCTGAGCGATTCAAAACGGCATTCGCCAACTCCCGGTCAGACCGGAAGAGTTGCCATGGGATGAGGCAAGCCGGTGGCTGACCGG
>CAZRGY010000056.1:7269-13539 GCA_964599715.1 uncultured Verrucomicrobiota bacterium
CACCAACCCCATATTCGGCGGTCATTTCCGATCTGATTGCTTTTGCTCTTTCCGCAGTTTTCTCAAGTGGCTAAAGCTCACCAGTTTTTTCAGCTTCTCGTCCCAGAGTCGGAGATTCAACGATTTCAAACTGGAAACGAGGGTGATGGGTTTGACGCTTTGAAACAGGGGATCCGCTTCGTGACAACGCTGCAAGTTGTAGTTGGGTATTCGCGAGCTGAGATGGTGGATGTGATGAAAACCGATATTGCCTGAAAACCATTGGAGGATTCTGGGCAGTTTGTAAAATGAACTGCCTTGCAGGGCCGCTGCCGTGAAATCCCAGTTCTCGCCACGCTCCCAGTAAACGTCTTCGAATTGGTGCTGCACGTAGAACATCCATATCCCGACGCCACCGGCGACCATCATCGTTGTCAACTGGATCACCAAGTAGGCCTGCCAGCCGAAAATCAAGCTCAGGCAAGTGACCATCACCAGGATGGCCAGATTCATCCAATGCACCGAGTAGCGTTCACGCCTGTTTCCCGTGGAGGAGGGAAACCGCTGCAAGACCAGAAACAAGAACAAGGGAGCGAGAACGAAAAGGACGAACGGATTGCGCGCGAGCCGGTATGAGAACCGTTTCCAGCGTGAAGCCGCCAGGTATTCTTGGACGGTCATCGTCCAGACGTCCCCCACGCTGCGCCGGTCCAGGTCGCCGACAGTCGCGTGATGGATGGCGTGCTCCCATCGCCAATGATAGTAGGGAGTGAACGTCAACAGGCCGCAGATAAAACCCACGGTATCATTGGCGGTCTTGGAACTGAAGAAAGAGCCATGACCGCAATCATGGAAAATGATGAATATGCGGATCAAAAATCCTCCAGCCAGTAACGCCAAAGGCACCGTGATCCACCAGGACACACCAAGATTCAGATACATCAGATACCAAAGCAGCGCGTAGGCGCCGATGGTGTTGACTATCTGCCAGAGCGCCCGCCAGAGCGAAGGCTGCTGGTATTTGAGGACGATTTCCTTCCATTGCTTCGTATCCATCTTGGGCGGACCGGGAAGCGCATTTGGCTGATCATTCATAACGCACCTGCTACTTGCTATATTCTCTTGCGCCTTGCCCTCAGCCAGCCCCCCCGGCAAGAAATGTTATCCTAGGCGTTTGCAAGATGAAGAACACCCGTTCACCATCCTTCCTTCGACCGGTTACTTCATCTTATAACCTAAACCTTAGGATGATGTTTTGCCAGTGCTTCCTAATGATTGCTCTTCGAATGCCGTTTTTTGCGCGCGAGCGAACAGGAGTTTCACAACAGTTGAAGTGGTGGATTGTTGCCGCCCAAGTAATTGGTTGCCAAACCCCAGCTCGGCCACCACCACGGAGGGACAGTAGCCATAAAGACAGTGCAGAATGAAGCACCGCAAAAAACGGCAGTGGCGGTTTTCGGGAACGCCCTGTTCTCTCAAGGTTCGGGAGTTTCATCCCCGGTATCGTCGCTGCCGATATTTTCGCCAGGTTTGAACAATATCTGCCCATGATTCCGGACAGTGCTGGACTTGTTCACACGCACCCAGTTGACGACGCCTTCTCGTTCCAGCCGCTCTTCGACTTGACGGGTAAATCTGGTCCAAGGGACTGCTTTCAGGCGTTCGGCCGGGATCGTTTCCCCGGTTTCCTCGCAAACCCCATATCTTCCGTCCGAGATCCGCTGCAGGGCTTCCGTTATCTCCAGCAACGCATCATGAGAGGCTGATAATTGCGTCAGGGCCAGGTCATGATCAAACTCGTCCGTAGCGGTATCAGCCTCATCTAGGCTATGCGATTCCAGCGGTTCGCCCACGGTCCGTTGCAGCTCGCTCCGCCGGTCAAGCAGTCGCTGCTGAAGTGAGCGCAGGGTGTGATAATGCCAATGCCATTTTTTAGGAACCGTAGCCGAGACCAAACCAAGAGTGGCCGTTGGTTCAACAGGGAGTTTCTCCGTTTTAGAGTTTTGCTCGCCGTGGGCGGAAACGGGGTTCGGAACATCACTCCGTTGACCGGTCCCTGGCAGGTGAGGTTGTTTGGGTTTCATAGCACTAAGTTCAAGGATAATGCCGGGATTCGCTGGGCGGTAATTGGCGAAGTCTGACCGGAGTTTGGCGGGGCCGCAAAGGGCCTGTTATTTTTTGTTTCTGAGCCAGTGAAAACACAGCCTGATCCCGGCGGACTGTAACCTTCGCGAATTTCTCTGGTGGGGCGATGAGGACATGCCATGGGGACTACGCAGCTTTCCAGAGAGTTTTTTAAGCTGGAAAACAAGACTGGCGGGCCTGTTTCAGCAGATGGCAGACTTCTGCATCCGTGATCTGCGAAAAATCTTCATACCATTGACCAACAGCGGAAAAATCAGCAGGTGTCAGCACTGCGACAAGTTCGTCCACTTCAGTCTGTATCGTCCGGGCAGTGGGCCTGGCGGCTATGGGGACCGCCACAATCAGGCGGGAAGGCTCCAGTTGCCGCAGAGCCGCGATGGCAGCCCGCATCGTGGAACCGGTGGCAATGCCGTCGTCAACCAGGATGATGGTGCGGCCCGCTATGTCCGGGGCGGGCCAGCCATCCCGATAAACTTGTTCGCGTCGTTCCAGTTCCTGTGATTCGCGCGCGGCGACAGATTCAATGACCGTATCAGTGATGCCCAGACCTTCCACCACTTCCCCGTTCAGCACGCGCACGCCGCCGCTGGCGATGGCTCCCATCGCGAGTTCTTCCTGGCCCGGGGCGCCGAGCTTGCGTACGACGAAAATATCAAGCGGAGCCTTCAAAGCCCGGGCCACTTCATAGCCCACCGGCACACCTCCCCGTGGCAGGGCGAGCACCAGCACATCTGGCCGACGGGCGTAGTTCATCAGCCGACGGGCCAGTTGCTGGCCCGCTTCATGGCGGTTACGGAATTGCAGGGACATGAGATTCCTTTCCACAGCGCGGTGTCAACTTGATCACCGGGGTTTCAAGTGCTGGCAGAACCATGCCGCCGCCAAACGGGCGACTTCTTCCAAGGTTCCAGGTTCCTCAAACAGGTGGGTCGCTTGCGGCACCACCGCCAGTTCTTTTTTGCAGCACAACCGTTCATAAGCTTCCCGGTTGAGCTGATGCACCACGTCATCATATTCACCCACGATTAGCAGGGTCGGCGCTTTGACCTGGGGTAAAATCTCACGGGCCAGATCGGGCCGGCCACCACGTGATACCACGGCATCGATGACCGAACCCGGTTCGGCCGCAGCCATCAACGCCGCCGCACCACCGGTGCTGGAGCCAAAGTAGCCGAGGCTAAGATGTTTTGTTGCTGGCTGGCTGATCACCCATCCGGTGGCGGCGATGAGGCGCCGGGCCAGAAAACGGATATCGAAACGCAGACATCCCGTACGGCGGTCCAGCAGATCTTCTTCCGGAGTAAGCAGATCGAAAAGGAGGGTGCCGATGCCGGAGCCTTGCAGGATCTTGGCCACAGATTGATTGCGCGGGCTGTGCCGGCTACTGCCACTCCCGTGGGCAAAGAGCACCACGCCAGCAGCTCCCGCCGGTACACACCACTCGCCGGACAGCGTCGCGGGCCCGGCATTGATGCGGACTGCAGCGGAAAGCCAAGCAGTTTTCTGGTCGGCACCTGCAAGGATATCCTTTGACATAGCTGCCGCTCCGGTCAAATGACCGTGTTCCATTTGTCTTTGGTCTGTAAATAGTCCGGCTGGGGCACGGACGCTGCACGGAATTTGTTGAACTTCCGTCGCCATTTGCCAGCGGGCTTAGTGACCGATGGAAGCTCAACCGGTGTCGCACTGGCCCTGCTTAACTCCAACGGCTTTTTGCCTGATAATTGCAGAGTATCCTCCGATCAAACACGGAACATGCCTGATGGGAAGTCCTTAACCATAGCACCTGATCTTTTGGCAGATGTCGGTTCAGGCTGACCGACAAACTGTAGACCCGCTTCAATAAGCATTTTCCCTACCCTCTATCATGCCGGGTTCTTAGTGAATTTCCGGTCCCCGCCCCACTTACCTTTTGCCTGCTTCAACCCGTAACTTGGCCTCAGCGAACACAAAACAAGGCTTGCTGAAATTGAGAAAGGCCGACCAATGAATGAGCATGAACCACTGCTGGAGACTTTGAACCGTTCGGAAATGTATCAGAAATTTGAGCGTGCTTATAGCGAGATGACCGGTCTGCCGGTCGCGCTACGCCCGGTGGAGACATGGAAGTTGCCATTGCACGGCAAACGTCAGGAAAATCCCTTTTGTGCCATCATGGCGGAGAAGAGCCGTTCCTGTGCCGCCTGCCTGCTCGTGCAGGAGCAACTCGCCAAGGCCGCAGCCGAAGGGCCGGCCACGGTCACTTGTGCTTATGGGCTTTGCGAGACCGCTGTACCCGTGAAACTGGGGAACCGGACCATCGGACTGTTGCAAACGGGACAGGTGATGCGGCAGAAGCCAACGGCCGCCTCATTCCAGCGCGCGGTCGGCAAAGCCAAGGAACTGGGGATGGATATCGACAGCGACAGAGCCCTGGAGGCTTTTTTGGCCACACCCGCCATCTCGCAAAAGAAACTGGATTCGGCAGCCATGCTGCTGGACATCTTTTCCGATCATCTCTCCATGAAGAGCAACCAGATCGTGGTGCAGCAGGCGACGGTCGAACCGCCGATGATCACGAAAGCCAAACAGTTCATCCTCGAACACATCACCGAGGATATCTCGCTGGCCCAAGTCGCCGCGGCAGTCCACACCAGCCTGTTCTATTTCTGCAAACAGTTCAGGAAGCTTACCGGCACCACCTTCACCGAGTATGTTTCACGGATACGGATCGAAAAGGCCAAGGACCTGCTGCTGAACCAGAACCTGCGGATCAGCGAAATCGCCTACGAGGTGGGCTTTCAGTCCCTGACACATTTCAACCGCGTGTTCAAGAACCTCGTCGGCGAATCGCCTACCGATTACCGCGGCCATCTGCCGAACCCGGCTACCACTCCGGCCAGGCAGCGCCGGGAAAGCCGGATGCTGGCCATGGCCTGAAGCCATTACACAATTTGAACGTGCCTGCGCACGACATGAGCATTAATCTCAGCCTGCATGAACGACGCCCTGTCAACACCGCAGGAAGAGCAATTGCTGGTTGCGCTGAAGGAACTGAAAGACGTCAAGGCGGCACTGGATGAACACTCGATAGTCGTCATCACGGATGCCTCCGGCAAGATCACCCACGTCAACGACAAGTTCTGTTCGATCTCGAAGTATCCGCGCGAAGAGTTGTTGGGACAGGACCATCGCATCATCAATTCGGGCTATCATTCGAAGGAGTTCATCCGGGAGTTATGGGCGACCATAACGCATGGCCGGACATGGCGGGGTGAAATCAAAAATCGTGCAAAGGACGGTTCCTACTATTGGGTCGATACCACCATCTTCCCGTTTCTCAACGCATCCGGAAAGCCAGTGCAGTATATCGCCATCCGCACGGACATCACCCAACGGAAGGCGGATGAGGAAGAGCTGAAATCACTGGCACAAGCTCTGGCTGAGAAGAACAAGGAGCTGGAAGCCATCGTGTATGCGGCGTCGCACGATTTGCGTTCGCCGCTGGTGAACATCCAGGGTTTCAGCCGCCAGCTCGGAAAGGTTTGCGAGCAGATGCAGACCGTGCTGGGCTCGACGACTGACGGGCGGATCGCGGCGGATGATGTCCGGCAGGCGTTTGTCGTGGCGATCCCTCAGGCCTTGCGTTTCATCCAGGCCGGGGTGGTGAAGATGGATTCGCTCCTGTCGGGTTTGCTGCGTTACTCGCGGCTGGGCCGACTCACTTTCAACCTCCAGCCACTGGAAATGGACCGCTTGCTGGCAGAGGTGTTACAGGCACAGCGTTACCAGATCGAACAGGCCGGAGCAGTGGTGAAACTGGAACCGCTGCCCGGCTGCATCGGCGACTCCAGCCAAATCGGACAAGTGTTCTCCAACCTCATCGACAACGCCATCAAATACCGCTCACCGGAGCGGGCTTTGCACATCCACATCAGCGGACATGGGGAGAAGGGACGGGCTGTCTATATGGTCGCGGACAACGGCATCGGCATCGACCCGGAGCATCAAGGGGCGGTCTTTGAGATCTTTCACCGGCTTGATCCAGACGCCACGGCCGGTGAAGGGCTGGGCCTGACCATCGCACAACGCAGCCTCGACCGGCAGAATGGAAAAATCTGGGTGGAAAGCGCCCATGGGGCAGGTTCCACTTTCTTTGTATCCTTG
>CAZRGY010000057.1:0-9388 GCA_964599715.1 uncultured Verrucomicrobiota bacterium
TGGATATTCCCGGACGCGTCCCGTCCCTGTCCGGACGCGTCCGTCAAATCACCCGCACTGAAATCATAATGCAGCAGAGCCCGACCATCATAAGACTTGTCCGTGACCGTGTAGCTGAATTGCGCCGGTCCGCTGTAATCCGTGGCCGGGGTGAAACGGGCGGTGTGTCCATCGGCCAGCAAGGTCACCGTGCCGTTTTGCGGTGCGCTCACACTGAAACGCAATTGGCCAACGGGTGTTTCCACATCATTTACTAACGGCAGGAGGTCGACATCCACGGAGGCGTTCCTTGTAGTCATGGCTCCCAAGCCGCTGGCTGTGGGCGCATACGCGATCTCTACATGATGCACCAAGCTGGTACGTGAGAGCCCGTTTGCATCGGTGGCCACCGCCGTGATAGTATGGTTGCCACCGGGGAGACTCGTCGCCAGTTCGTAAGGCGCGGTGTCATCCGTGCCCAGCGATGTGGCGCCGTCAAAAAACTCTACCGAGGTGATGGCCCCATCTGTGGCCACCGCCTCAGCGGTGAGCGTGATGGCCCCAGCTTGCGGCCGATACTCGCCATCGATTGGACTGGTGAGTGTGATCTCTGGCGGGGTGTGGCCCAGCGCCAGCACGAGCTGCGGTCGGTCTGCCGTCGTCCCGTTCTGTCGGCTCGCATAGGTCACATATCCATCCGTGGTCTGTGTCGTCGCATACAGCTTGAGATCCAACTGCCCCGGGCCGGTCACCGCCGCCGAGACATCGGCACTGGTGGCCACACTCACCGCCGGGGTCCAGGTCGCCAGCAGGCTGGAAGATGCCGCCGGGGCGTTGTTCCACGTGATGCCTGTTTCTGTCCAATTTGGATCGGTCACCACCGAGACCCCATGCACGCCCGGCGTACTCGCAGACAGCGGCACCAACTTGAGTGACGCCCCGAGCAGGATACCTGAGTAACTTGGCACTTCGAACCGCAGATACGCCTCCCGATTGAATCCCGCACCGCTCTTCTTCACCACCAGCGTAGCGGCCGTGCCAAAGTTGGCATCCTTGCTCGCCGTGGCATCATATACATACGCATCCGCCGTCGCCGTCACGGATTGAAACTGCGGCGTGCCCCGGTAGAACCGCGCTTTATACGTGCGCCCCTTGGAGCCGTTCATGTTGATCGTCATCTGGATGGTGGGAGATGACTGCGTCACCGTGACGCCCGGATCGGCGCTGATGAATGCGCCGGTTGCTGCGATCTGCAGCGTGATGCTGCCACTGTTGGCTTGCGTGGGATCGCTCACCGCTACATCCACGAACGCGCCATCTTCCTGCACCAGCACGGAACACTTCTTGTTCGCGGTGATGCTGCCTGCGGTCTGCGTGGTGTCCGTCCAGAAATTCGCTGCGGTGATGCCCAGCGTAGACTCGGAGACGGCCTGCACGTTGGCGTTGTTCACCAACACCGTCACTTGCGGATTTTGGGCATAGAGTTTCGTGAGCTTGGCGGAGCGGCCCGGCAATAACACGTATTGATAAGTGGCGTTTGCCGGGTTGGAACCATGGTCGAAAGTCATCCGTAGAAAGTTCCGGGTGATGGGCGTGGTAGAACCGTCGGCATCAATATTTGATGCTGCGCCCGTGCGCGCCTGGCGCACCGCCGTAAGCGGCCCCGCTTGCGGGAAATAATAGCCGATGGCATCGCCACCCACGTAACCGGCCAGATGCGCCCAGCTCGCGTTGGCGAAATTATTGGTCCAGTCCAGCGTCGATGATTGTTTGGCGTCGTTCACGATGAAGTCATCCGTTCCGGCGCTGGAAAGCTTGCGGTTTTCCACCGTCGTCTCGATCGGCCGGTTGTCCGTGCTGGTGATGCCTGCTCCGAGACAGACGATCTCGTCATCGAACATGAACCACGATTTCTTGCCGGTAACGGTGACGCCCACGCCTTTGAACTGCATGCCCGCCGCGCCATAACGTCCCAGCGAAACCCCGCCCACCCAGTTGTGTGGTGAGCGCGTGCTCTGCCCCTGTCCCCGTGGTCCCAGCGAGCTGCTTTGATGCGGCAGCTTGCTCTTGGTCACATCTGCCGTGACGCCGGGCAGGCGATAGGGGTCGATGGTCGCCCAGTAATTATCGCCATACTGGTTCAGATCGGTGTTGTAGAGGATGGTCATGCCATCACCGGTGAACCAGCCCTGTAGATTCTCGCCGTTGATGGATTCGAAATTCGCGATGCGCGTGGAGCACATGCTGAGCCCGAAGCCGTAGCCCTTGCCGAGATGCATCACGCGGTCCATTTGCGGGAAGGTGTAGTGCGTTCTCAATTCCCCCCGCGGCAGGATCGTCTCATCGTTCATGAGGTCCTGCGCCATTTTCAGCGTGGACAGGGGACGGCCGCTGACGAAATTCCGCACCGTATCATTGAGCGTCCATTCCTTGAGCATGCGTTTCATCCGCAAGGCATCGTCCGCCGGGGCGAACTGCGCGATCTGCAGGATGGAATCCATGATTGAATGGCCCGTGCTCTGCGGAACGCTTCCCGAGCGGCCCGCTTCGCGGCCACGGACGAAATCCAGCGCGGCACCATTGTAGATGATTGGTTCGTAGGAATCGAAGATCCAGCGGTACAGATTGGCTTGGGCGGGATCGGTGACTTCCCAAGAGGAACCAGACAGCCAGTTCATCACCGGCGCGATGTAACTCACCAGGCTCGCCCCGTATCCGGCCGTGTAAGGATGATAGGTATGCTGGACGAATGAACCGTCCGTATAAAAACCATCCCCGCTCTCCACATACTCAAAAAGCTGGCTGATGGCATCCCGCGCCGCACTGAGCTTGGCACTGTCTTTCACGATGGCACCGCGCACAGCGACCGCGCTGATCTTCCACATGCGGTTCGCGCCGGTGAAGGTGCCCGTGGTCCCGCCGGGAGCCTGAGTCGTGGCCGAGGGCGTGAACTTCTCTATCGAGTCCATCAGATGGGCCATCCGCGTAGCGCTCAACTGGTCATAGAGCAGCACGGCGATATCGACGATCCGCAGCGGTGAGCCGATCTCAAAATCCCACCAGTTGCTATAGATGGATACGGAGGGGTTGTAGCGGTTGGTATACATCCAGTCCAAAGCGCTCTCGATATCTGCCAGCAGCGCGGCATCTCCCTGCAGGGGGCATCCCGGAGTGGCATAGGCCAGCGCCATGGAACGCAAGCGGGTAAAGCTGACGGTGATATGGGAAGAGATGGTGGTGCTCGCCGCATCGCTCCAGAGGTAGGTGCGCGTGGGGGATTTATCCATGCTCGACCAATACGAGTTGGCTGAGTTGGCGATACTGTTGAGCTTGGAGACGACCGTCGGGTCTTCTTGATCGTAACCGGCCCCAACGATGGAATCGAACCACTTCAACCGCAGGTCATCATACTCGTCGGCTCGGAGGGTGCTGGTGCCTAGCAGCAACCAGCAAAGCAGCCCAATGGCACAAAACGTCATAGGCCACACGCGGTTATTGCGGAACGGGGTCATCGGGGGTAAGGATAGGCGCCCGACGAACTAGCTCAAACCAATTTATTGGCCTAAATTTGCTACGGAATTGTATCTACCGGAGCTTCTTACGCCGCCTCGCCAACCGCTTCCGTGATGGCGATCTTCCGCGAGAGTTCCTCGGTCACTGATTCGCAAAGACCGAGGAAAGTCTGTTCTGCGAGGCTCAGGTGACGGCTCTTCCATTGCAGCACGCCCCAGTTGCGCTTGAGTTTGCGCCGGCCCAGCGGCAAGGCCACCAGCGAGCGTTCCTGTATCTCCTTCTGCGCGATCCACGGCGCAAGCACACTGACGCCCAACCCCAGCTTCACCAGTTCCTTGATCGCTTCCATGCTGCCGAGCTGCATGAAAGTTTTCAGGTCGTAGCCTTCTTGCGAGAAGTATTCCTCCACCGCGCCAAACGTGTAGCTGTGGCGATTGTAGAGGATGTAGTTCTGCTTGGTGATCTCTGCCCGATTCACTTGGTTCTTGGCCGCCCAAGGGTGCAGTGGGCTGACGAGGAACATCAATTCATCATGGAAAAGCGGGTGAAAGGCCAATTGCTCATCCGTCTTGGGCTCCAAGGTCAAAGCCAGATCCACCCGATGATTGCGGACCAGTTCCACGAGGGCAGGGGAGTCACCCGGCTCGATCGTCACGATACAATCCGGAAAGCTCTCCTTGAACTCACGCAAGACCGAAGGCAGCACATACTGGCAAGCGGTGGTACTGGCTCCAAGACGCAGGCGGCTCCGTCCCCATTTACCCAGATTTTCGAGCGAATCCCGGGCGGTCGTCATCTCTTGTAAGATTTTTTCCGCATACTGCAAAAGTTGCTCACCAGCGAGGGTGAGTGAGACTTTTTTGCCCACCCTGTCAAAAAGGCGACAGCCCACGTCGTTCTCCAAGGCCTTCATGGAATGACTCACGGCAGACTGTGAAAGAAACAGTTCTTTGGCTGCCAAAGTGAAGCTTCCGGTCCTGGCAAGCGTCACAAAGGCCCTTAATTGACGGCTATCGAGCGGCTGATTCATGGATGAAACGCGTTCATACTGTCCATTAAAACAATTCGTAGCATTCATCGGGCCAACTTTCGGGAAATGGCACGCAGACGGCTTTACAAGCTGGCGATGGGAAATCTGTACCGACGCTTATGACGATACGTACCCGCGCCCCGCGCAACATCCGGCGCTTGAAAATCGGGTATGTGCCCTTGATTGACTGCGCACCTTTCCTTGTGGCCCAAGAGAAGGGCTTCTTTGCCCGCTATGACTTGAATGTGGAGCTGTCCCGGGAGCCCGGGTGGGCCACCATCCGGGATAAGATCATCTACGGCGAGCTGGATGCGGCCCATGCCGTGGCCGGTATGCCCTTTGCCGCTTCCTTGGGCCTGGGTTCCATCGTCTGTGAATGCTCTACTGCCTTGGTGCTGAACCTTCACGGGAATGCCATCACGCTATCCAATGATCTCTATGAGCGCGGCGTCCGTGACGCCCGCACGTTGAAGCAGGTGATTGATCGCGATCGGGGGGAGCGTGCCTACACCTTTGGCGTGGTTTACCCTTTTTCATCGCATAACTTTCTTCTGCGACAGTGGCTGCGCAGCGGTCGCATCGATCCGGACAAGGATGTCCACATCGTGGTCGTTCCGCCGCCGCAGATGTTCGCCAATCTCCGCGCGGGTAATCTGGACGGCTATTGTGTGGGAGAACCATGGAATTCCGTGGCGGTGCGGGCTGGTATCGGTTGGTGTGTTACCACCAGTGCGGAACTCGCGCCGAATCATCCGGAAAAAGTCCTCATGGTGCGCCGTGAGTTCATGGATCACCACTCGGATGAACACACCCGTTTGGTCGCTGCGATGCTCGAAGCCTGTGATTATTGTGATGATCCCGAGCATCGTGATGAACTCGTCAACATTCTCTCCCGCCCGGCTTATTTGAATGTTCCCGCCCAGAATCTGCGGCAAAGCCTCGCCAGCACCTTTGATTGCGGTTATGGCCGGACTCGCTCTTCTGGGGATTTTTTGGTCTTCCATCAGCACGGCGCGAACGAGCCTTCAATGGATAAGGCGGCCTGGGTGATCAACCACATCATCCACAGCGGTATGGCCACACAGCCGGACGGCATCGTGCGCAGCATGGCGGCCAAAGTTTTCCGGCAGGATATCTATGAAGAATGCCGCGGCCTTTTCGAAGAATGCCGCCGCCCTCTTTCCATCGCCAACGCGGGCAATCAACCGCTGGCTATATGATGGACTGGTTAGCGAGGGGCTTTTTCCATATCTAGGCCGGATATTCAGTTCTTCAATCAACCGGCACCTGCTGGTTGATAATGCAGTGATTGCTTAATTTTCACCAACTTGTCCCTGGCTTGTGGCTATTCCTGACCTTGTTTGCTGCTGTGATTCGCCCTTGGCTTTAGTGGTGATAATCCCGCTTTTGCTACTTGCCCCATAGCTTGCCCCCTGTTGTGGAACGGTCTGCCTTTGTGATGAATGAAATTCATTGATTCTACAAATATTAATCAGGTCGTTAATAATGTGTGTTTGCCCAGTCTGGCATGAAGAGAGCTTAGGGAGGGGGCATGGTGAATGTAAAACCAGTCATTCCGGCAAGACCGGGGGCGCGAATGAACAGCTCGAGCTGGTTCCGCTCCCTGTTGCTGGCGGAGTCTGGAGGCAATACGGGCAATTCTCCTTTGGAGGCTGCCATTGCCTGTCTCACCCGTCGCCGTTTAACGGCTGGTCCTGTTGTCTGTGTGTCCCAACCTAAACCTGTTGCGAAATAACCCCATGAAACCTGACTCGAAGAACTCCCTCACCGCCCCGGTCAGCCGTCGTCGCTGGCTCGGACTTGCTTTGGCCGGCGTGCTCGCCAGTGCGGTCACGGCTCCAGCAGCCATGCTCAATCCGGAGAAGCCAGATCTCAAACTGGGCTTCATCAAGCTGACGGATTGCGCTCCTCTGGTCATCGCCAAGGAGTTGAATTTCTTCGAGGAGGAAGGTCTCTACGTGACGCTCGAAGCGCAGGCCAACTGGAAGATCCTGTTGGATCGCGTCATCTCCGGCGAATTGGACGGGGCGCACATGCTCGCCGGCCAGCCTTTGGCGGCCACCATCGGTTTCGGCACCAAGGCGCACATCGTCACTGCTTTCAGCATGGACTTGAATGGTAACGGCATCACGGTTTCCAAAGAGGTCTGGGAAAAGATGAAGGCCGCCAACCCGGCGCTTGCCAAGGACAAGCCGGAGCATCCTATCAAGGCGGATTATCTGAAGCCCGTGGTTCAAGAGATGAAGAGTGCTGGCACGCCGATGCGTATGGGCATGGTGTTCCCGGTATCCACACACAATTACGAATTGCGCTACTGGCTCGCGGCCGGTGGCATCAACCCTGGTTACTACACCCCCACGGATGTGAACGGCAACACGGATGCCGATGTGTTGCTCTCCGTCACGCCGCCGCCGCAGATGCCGGCCACACTGGCGCAAGGCACCATCCAAGGTTACTGCGTGGGTGAGCCGTGGAACCAGCAGGCCGTGTTCAAGAACATCGGCGTGCCCGTCATCACTGATTACGAAATCTGGAAGAATAATCCGGAGAAGGTCTTCGGTGTGACGGCTGAGTGGGCCAAGAAAAATCCGCAAACTCATCTGGCTTTGGTGAAAGCCATGATCCGCGCTGGTAAATGGCTGGACGAAAGCACGGAGAACCGCAAGAAAGCCTGCCAGATCCTGTCCAAGTCGGAATACGTGGGTGCAGATTACGCCGTCATCGCGAACAGCATGACAGGCACGTTCGAATACGAAAAGGGTGACAAGCGTGACCTGCCGGACTTCAACGTCTTCTTCCGCTACTACGCCACGTATCCGTTTTATAGCGATGCTGTGTGGTATCTCAGTCAGATGCGCCGTTGGGGCCAGATCGGTGAGGCGAAACCGGATGCCTGGTATCACGACACCGCCAAGAGCGTCTATCGCCCGGACATCTACATGGAAGCGGCCAAACATCTGATCAAAGAAGGCAAGATCAAGGCCACAGACGTGCCGACCACCGATGGCTTCCGCGTCCCGGATAGCAACTTTATTGACGGCATCAGCTATGACGGCCGCAAGCCGAACGACTATCTGAAACAATTCAATATCGGTCGCAAAGACTGATACCCTTGACCAAAGGGGAGGAACCGCGATGAATAAATTAGTCAAATTCTTGGAAACGCTGGGTCTGAACTGGTTTGTCCCGTTCGTCCGCCTGCTGGGCGGTGACAATCCGAAAGAGCAGATCCGCCAGATCATCCTCTTTATCGGCACGCCCATTTTGGCCTTTCTGGTCTTCCTGCTTGTCTGGGGCCAGGTGGCGGAAAAGGTGAAGGTCAGCTTCGGCTCACTCCCCGGACCGAAATCTGTCGTGGAAGAAACGCGCAAGCTTTGGACAGATCACAAGGCGGAGCGCCAGAAGGAGATCGACTTCTACAAACGCCAGGCAGACCGCAAGAAGGCTTTTCTGGCGGACAATCCGGCTGGTGAGTGGAAGGAGCGCAAGTACGCCGGCAAGCCGACTTACATCGACCAGATCATCAAGAGTCTGCAGACGGTGTTCACCGGCTTTATCATCGCGTCTCTCATCGCCGTGCCGTTGGGCGTTATCTGTGGCTTGAGCAAGATATTCAATACGGCGATCAATCCCTTTGTGCAGGTGTTCAAGCCGGTCTCACCCCTGGCGTGGCTGCCCATCGTGATGATCCTGGTGAGCGCGTTGTACAATCCGGAAGAGCCCTTGATGGAGAAGGCATTCCTGACTTCCGCCATCACGGTGGCTTTGTGCTCGCTCTGGCCCACCCTCATCAACACCACCTTGGGTGTGGCTTCCATCGACCAGGATTATCTTAACGTGGCAAAAGTGCTCAAGTTGAGCTGGTTCACCCAGATCTGGAAAATTGTTTTGCCGGCGGCGCTGCCGCTTATCTTCACGGGGCTGCGGCTTTCGCTCAGCGTCGGTTGGATGGTGTTGATCGCCGCCGAGATGCTCGCGCAGAACCCCGGTCTCGGTAAGTTCGTCTGGGATGTTTTCCAGAACGGCAGTTCCCAGACCTTGGCGCAGATCGTCGTCGCGGTGTTCACCATCGGTATCATCGGGTTTATCCTGGACCGCATCATGCTCAGTCTGCAAAAGGCTGTCAGTTTCGGCTCCGCCACCCGTTGATGCATCGCCCATCCAGTGCCTGACCTATGACCGAAACCAGCCGTCAGATGCATTCCCGAAGGGGAGAGATCATGAATATCTCGGCCCGCTTTCAAGAGACGACGGTGACTGGCGGTGCCCGAACTGGAATGACCGCCCCGGAGCAGTCGATCCAAAATCAAGTGATGAACAGTCTCAAACAATCTGGCCCGCCTGAAGTGGCCGAAGTGACCTTTGGCTTCCTGCCGCTGACCGATGCCGCTCCGTTCTTCGTGGCGAAGGAACAGGGCTTCTTCAACGAACACGGCATCAAAGCCTCGATGTTCAAGGAAAGCAGCTGGTCCGGTTTGCGCAATGCGCTGGAAGACGGCCGCGTGCATGTCGCTCAAATGTTGTATGGCATGCCGGTGGCCTCCGTTTCCGGGATGATGGGCGACGGCTTGAAGCCCTTGATCGTTCCTTGGGTGATGAGCCGTAATGGCCAGGCCATCACCTTGAACAAACAATACCGCGGGCAGGTGGGCAAGGAAGCGGAGAAGTTGCGCGACCGCGTGATCGCGCAGCGAGACATGGGCCGCCCGTTGATTTTTGGGCACACGTTGCGCATCGGCACGCATGCCATGTGGTTGCGTTATTGGCTCGCTTCAGGCGGGATAGATCCGGTCAACGATGTGGCCCTCATCACCGTGCCGCCCACCCAGATGGTGGCGAACATGA
>CAZRGY010000057.1:9488-13497 GCA_964599715.1 uncultured Verrucomicrobiota bacterium
GAGATCGACTATGGTGATGGTCGCAAAGCCACGTTGAAACACACGTTGAATTTTTCGGGGCAGGGAACCAATCGCCCGCGGCCTTCACAGGCCATCTGGTTTCTTACCCAGTTGCGCCGTTGGGGGCTGCACTTCGGTGAGCCCGATTACCACGGCCTCGCCTCTCGCGTGATTCGGCCAGAGTTTTATGAACAGGCGATGTCTGAGCTGGGCGTCATCGATCCCAGTCCGGCAGATGGTCCAGTGACCTTGTTTGATGGCAAGGTGTTCGACCCGGCTGCTCCGGTGGAATACGTCAATAGTTTTGCCATCAAGAGTCTCCAAGGCTGAAACCGCGAACCCTGAAAGAACCATGGCTTTTCTCGAAATCAAAAACGCATCGAAGACCTACTCGTCCGGCGGTTCGCCTACTGAGGTGCTGGCGGATATCAATCTGGAGATCAAGGAGGGCGAGTTTGTCGCCATCGTCGGTTATTCTGGTGCTGGCAAAAGCACGCTTATCAATTTCTTGTCCGGTCTGGTGAAGCCGGATACCGGTTCAGCGATGTTGGAGGGCAAACTCATCGAGGGGCCCGGTCCGGATCGCGGTATCATCTTTCAGAACTATTCATTGCTCCCGTGGTTGAGTGTTTACGGCAACATCGCGCTCGCGGTGGACAAGGTTCACGCGGATTGGTCCGCTGAAAAACGGCGTGAGCACATCGAGAAGCACATCGCCATGGTGAATCTGACGCCTGCACGGGATAAGAAACCGCACGAGCTTTCCGGTGGTATGCGCCAGCGCGTGAGTGTGGCCCGCACGCTGGCCATCAATCCCCGCATCTTGCTCATGGATGAACCCTTCGGTGCGTTGGATGCCTTGACCCGTGCCACACTTCAGCAGGAGACCTTGCAGATCTGGGAAGCGGACAAAAAGACCGTGGTGCTCATCACCAATGACCCGGATGAAGCCATCCTGATGGCGGACCGGGTGATTCCTCTCACCGCCGGACCGCGCGCCACCTTGGGGCCGAACATTCCCATCACCTTGCCGCGACCTCGTCGCCGGGCGGAACTGAATGACAATTATGATTTCAAACAGATCCGCGCCGAGGTGATCGATTATCTCCTCAAGGCGACGAACAAGCGCCACGGCTCAGTGACGAAATCCCTCGTGTTGCCGGACGTGCAACCGGAGGACATCAGTGTGAACCGCATGTGGACCAGCCGTAAACGGGCGGTGCGGCCCAATGAAATCAAGAAGGAGACCATTTCCCAATGAGACCTTTTCTCGACATCTCCCAACTGACCAAAGTCTATCCCACGGCCAAGGGCCCGGCGGTCATCGTCAAGAACTTCAACTTGAAGATACGGCAGGGCGAGTTTGTTTCCATCATCGGTCACTCGGGTTGTGGCAAGAGCACGGTGCTCATGATGGTGGCGGGTCTCAATCCCATCACTGAAGGCGGTATCATTCTCAGCGGCAAGGAGCTGACCGGTCCCGGTCCAGACCGCGGGGTGGTCTTTCAATCTCCCTCGCTGCTGCCTTGGCTCACCGCGTATGACAATGTGATGCTGGGTGTGGACCAGGTTTTCTTCACGGCGACCAAGGAAGAACGCCGTCAGATCGCGGAGTACTACCTGACGGTGGTCGGCTTGGGGGATGCCATGCACAAGCGCCCCGGTGAATTGAGCCAGGGCATGCGGCAACGCGTCGGCATCGCCCGGGCGTTTGCCCTCAAGCCCAAGATGCTGTTGCTGGATGAACCCTTTGGCATGCTGGACTCACTGACCCGGTTCGAACTGCAGCAGGTACTCATCGACCTGTGGCGCAAGAACCAGATCACCGCCATGATGGTGACGCATGATGTGGATGAGGCCTTGTTCCTCTCCGACCGCATCGTGTGCATGACGGATGGTCCGGCGGCGGAAGTCGGTGAGATCATCGAAGTGAAATTCCCGCATCCACGCAATCGCAAGGCGATTATGGAGCATCCGGATTATTACCGGCTGCGCGAGCGGCTCATCGAGTTCTTGGAAATCCACGCACATCGACGCCCCAGTGAAGCCAAAGCAACGACATCTGGCCCTAAAGGTGGAGCAGAGGAGCATGAGGCGGAACCGGTGGGTGCGAGAGAATAGGTGGCGGAAGTTTTTTTCGAGCGGCGGCTGTTGTGAGACAGCCGCCTTTTTCTTTTAGATCATGTTCACAACGAGGCCCATTCGTTCCTGACGGTCCTTTTGTGTGAGTTCGTGTGCCAATCATCTTAGGCATTTGGTTTTGACTGCACTTCAACTGCTTTGTTTTGAGCATTCCACCAGATTGTTGTGTTCGCTTTTGCCCAGATTGCAGGGGTTTTAGCGATGGTTCACAGGTGCTTTACCCATATTCCGACAGGGAGCCTTTGAAAGAAGTATAAAGAATGCATGTTTTATTTGACCCAAATGACTGCCTGTCAGGATATCGGGTCTTGCATGAATGATGTTCATGGGAATCCAGCAATCAACGAGGGACTGTTGCCGGGGCGGATGGCATCACCGTTGCTAAGTAGGAGGTCAGCCACAGGTGCGTGGCAGGTCGGATAATCAGGAAACATCATGTCAATCTTGACCGGAACAGCAGATGCAGAGCAGGTGGGCTCGAAAGCTCGCGTGACTGCCCGTCGCCGTCCGGCTGAGCTGCCTTCACTGGTCATCTTGGGTAACGGCATGGCGAGCTACAAGATGTGCGAACGGCTCGTGGAGTCGGGTGCTGTTGGCCACTATCGCGTGACGATTTTGGGAGAGGAGAAGCGGCCGGCTTATGACCGGGTGCATCTCACCGATTTTCTGACTGGCAAACAGCCCGATGACCTTCTGCTCGCGCGGCAGGAATGGTATGCAGAGCATGGCATCGAGTTGCACCTGGGTGATGCCGCAATTTCCATCGATCGTGAGAAGCGGTGTGTGTGTACAGCCGGTGGCAAAGAAGTGGTCTATGACAAGTTGATCTTTGCCACCGGCTCACGCGCTTTTATGCCGTCGATGCCGGGCAATGATCTTCCCGGAGTTTATGTTTACCGCACCATCGATGACTTGGAAGCCATCAAAGCCCTGGCATCCAAAGGTGGCCGGGCTGCGGTATTGGGTGGCGGTCTGCTGGGGCTTGAAGCCGCCTGGGCGCTGCAAAAACTGGGGATGAAGACTTGGGTGGTGGAGCGTGGCTCCGGTCTGCTCGCCCGCCAGTTGGACCCGCAGGCGTCCGGTGTGTTGCTCAAACAGGTCGAGCGTCTGGGCATGAATGTCTGTCTGGGACGCGAGACGCAGGGTATCGAAGCGCACGGCGATGAATTGCTGGTGCAGATCGGTTCATGTGAGGCTTTGCGAGTGCAGATGGTAGTGGTGGCGGTCGGCATTCGCCCCCGTGATGAACTGGCCGCAGCATGTGGCCTCAAGCTGGGGGCGCGTGGCGGCATCTTGGTCAATGACCAACTGGAGACCTCTGATCCTGCGATCTATGCCATCGGTGAATGTGCTGTCCACAATGGCACCATCTATGGGCTCGCCGCCCCGGCTTATCGCATGGCGGAGGCGCTTGCTTCCTCGCTAGGCGGCAAACGCAAGAAATTTACCGGAGCCGATCTTTCCACCCGCCTCAAATTGCCCGGCATCGAAGTGACGGCGCTGGGTGATTACCAGGCTGACCTTCCGAGTATCGTTCGTGAGGACAAGGAAGGCTATCGCCGCCTCGTGATGGATGGCAGCAAACTGGTGGGCGCGGTAGGCATCGGCCCCTGGCCGGAGCTGGCCCGCTTGCAAGAACTGGTGGACCGCCGTGGCCGCTTATGGCGCTGGCGGCGTCAGCGCTTCGAGCGCACCGGACGCATCTGGAGCGATGAGGCGGCCCGCAATGTCGCGATGTGGCCTGCCAATGCACTGGTCTGTAATTGCGTCGGCATCCGTCGCGGTGTGCTTAGTGCCGCCTGCGCCAGCGGCTGCAAGACGGTGGAGCAACTGGCGGACAAGACGAAGGCTTCCACTGTGTGCGGTT
>CAZRGY010000058.1:0-12564 GCA_964599715.1 uncultured Verrucomicrobiota bacterium
TTGTTCACGGTGTTCATCGCCGTGGTGACGTCCTGTCATGCCATCTTGCATAAGCGCGATACCCGGGCCGCCGTCATGTGGGTGGCTTTGAGCTGGCTGGTGCCTTTGGTCGGTCCGGTGCTCTACATCACTTTCGGCATCAATCGCATCCGCAGCCGGGCCAATCAATTGCGCGCCGCCCAGCCGCGCTACCAGACGCATGCAGGGCAATTATCTGAGCAGGAATATCCACTGGATACCGTAGCCCGCCAGATGCCCTCGCTCGCACCGCTTGCGCGTTTGGTGAATGAAACCACGCATCAACCTCTGTTGGCCGGCAATTCGGTGGAGCCGCTTATCAATGGCGATAACGCCTTTCCCGCGATGCTGGCCGCCATCGATTCCGCGCAGCACTCGGTCACTTTCGTCACTTATATCTTTGATCCCGGCAAGGCCGGGAACCAGTTTGTGGCAGCCTTTGCCCGCGCCGTGCAGCGCGGTGTGGAAGTGCGCGTGCTCATCGATGATACCGGTGCGCGCTACTCATGGCCTTCCATCGTGCCTAAGCTGAAAAAGGCCGGCATTCGGGTCGCCCGCTTTCTGCCCACCTCCGTGCCGGTGCGCGCCATGGCTATCAACTTGCGCAACCATCGCAAGATATTGGTCATCGATGGCCTGACGGCTTTCACTGGTGGTATGAACATCCGTGATGGTCACTTGTTGAAGCAGTCTCCCAAACGCCCCGTGCAGGATGTGCACTTCCGCCTCACTGGCCCCGTGGTGGGCTATCTGCAAGAGGTCTTCGCAGATGACTGGATGTTCTGCACACATGAGGAGTTGCGCGGCGAGAAATGGTTCCCTCACCTTACTGAGACCGGTCCGGTAATGGCGCGCTGTGTGCCGGATGGGCCGGATGATAATTTTGAGAAGATCCGCTGGGTGATCTTGGGGGCGGTGTCTTGTGCGCAAAAGCGCATCCGCATCTTGAATCCCTATTTCCTGCCGGATCGCGGCCTCATCAGCGCCTTGAATGTCGCGGCCATGCGCGGGGTGCAGGTGGACATCATCATCCCGCAGGTGAACAACCTGCCGTTCGTCCACTGGGCCATGATGGCGCAGCTCTGGCAATTGTTGGAATGCGGCTGCCGTGTTTGGTTGACGCAGCCGCCGTTCGATCACTCCAAGCTCATGATCGTGGATGGTGAATGGTCCTTCATCGGCTCCTCGAATTTTGATCCGCGCAGTCTGCGTCTCAACTTCGAGCTGAACGTGGAGTGCTACTGCGCCAAACTTTCCTCTGAGCTCGAAGCGCACATCGAAGGCAAACTGGCCAAAGCCCATCAGCTCACCTTGAGTGAAGTGGATGCGCGTCCGTTGCCTATCAAACTGCGTGATGGCGTGGCGCGCCTGCTCACGCCGTATCTCTAGGGCTGGGCTTCTGCGAGGACGACTTCCTGATTCTCAGGCTTGATGACGTATTTTTTCCCGGCGGGGGCCGGGGGCAATGCTTTCAGGAGACCCTTGGTCACCAACTGGCTCACCTCGGTGATGGGCTGGCCCTTGGTGGCTTGCGCCTCCCGATAGGCCATTTCTTCCGCCTCCGTTTTGAAATTCATGTTGGAGGTGTCAACTTCGACGCTGGCCAGGGATTCATTGTGGCGGCGGACCAGCGACGTAAGCATCTCCAAATCTGTCATCTGGCTGCCATCCCCATTTAAGGGGCGTTCGGCCACCGCCAAATCCACTGGTGCCAGTGCCACGGCGGCGGTTTCGGCGGGAGCCCCGGTGACCGGGGCGGTGGCCGGACTGCTGATATCCACTGCGGCAGTGGCAGCCGGTGCGGCCACCTCCGCTGTGCTGTCAGTTTTCTCTCCGCAACCAGCCAGCGTGATCGCGAGGCTCAACAGCCAGCCCGATTGGCAAAACCTTTTCATAGCCTTGATTCCGGTTGACTAGTCTTTGGTCAGGATGGACCACATGCCCCGTTGCTGTTGCATGTTGGAACTGGTCTTTGCCGGAGGCAGCAACTCCACGTGCCCGTCCACAAAGGCGTAGTTGAAGGCATCGTTGTGATGCCACTGCCAGTAAACTGTGGAGCTTGGGGCGATGGACGTGCCGACTTCCGCGTGATACCGTCCCCCGCCAGACCGCCAGGTGGCCTGATCAACCCAAGCCACGAAGGCGCCCACCTTCTGTTCATCCACGTGAACCCGCTCCGTGAAGGCGATTGTGCCGGCCTGATCCAGCACCATGGCTGTGCGCACAGAGGGAAGGTTGCTGATCTTCAAGGCGTTCCAATTCGGGTTTCTGGGGCCGTTGGGGGTGTAACCGGTCGGCAAGGTATCCAGATCAATGGCGACACCCACCCCGGTTTGAGCAGATGGGTTGGGCGGGAAATTGGCGGTAGTCCCCGACAGGTTGCGGTCATGGGTCCAAAACTTGTAACGCGGCATCGCATAAGTGCGCCGTGCCCGCTCGGTGCCATTGTTGTTGGCCGCTTCCAACGTGCTATGCGGGATGAACTTGTCGGACGGGCAACGGTACAATTTGGGAGCCAGTTGGCTTCCCATCACCCAGTTGATCGTCCATGCCTGGCCTCCGGACACCGCGCCGCCCACATAGGTAAGCAATAATTTGTCCCATGTACCATAGGTGTCGTTCTGGGTTTTCAGGCCCGCGTACGGCAGTTTGTCCGCGTTGTCGCCGACATACATGCCCGCCGCCAGACCGATTTGCTTCATGCCGGACATGCACTGCGCGGCCAAGGCACGCTGCTTGGCTTTGGCCAAAGCCGGGAGCAACATGCCTGCCAAGATGGCAATGATGGCGATCACCACCAATAGCTCAATCAGTGTAAAAGCACCCAGCTTAAGCCCGTAAAACGCCATCCGCTTGGGTTTAACTTTCGTTGCGTTAGATGGATTCATACAATTTATAAAAATTATTTTTGAATGATATCACTTACTCTTTTGATTTTAATAGGCATTTTGGGTGGATTTTAATTATCTCATTCACTTAACTATAAGATTGATGGGATAAGATTGGCTTTTTAACCGTTAATTTGTGTAGAGCATGTACCGGTATGCATTGCCATTATGGCCCGCCCCTTGCCGACGCGTCCGGCATCGCCCTGATCCGCCCGCGCACCCTCCGCGTCGCGCGTTTCACCAGCATTTTGGCCAAAGCCCATCCACTCACCTTGCATGAAATGGATGCGGGTCCCCTACCTATCAAACTGCGTGACGGTGTGGCGCGTCTGCTCACGCCATATCTCTGAACTTATGGGACCGAGAGACGAAACGTTGGGTTGTCTCTATTCGTTTCCGTGTTGGAACTGATGTTGTTCACCCGGTTGGTATCCGTTTGGGTTATATTCGATGGTGCATCATTCGTGGACGGAGTTGCCGGATTGTTAGTGGGGGGAGCTTTGTCGGGAGGGACTATTACGGGTGCAACGGTCACCAGTGCGATGCTGGGATTGCCCCCTTGTCCGCCTCCGTTTCCACCGGAATTATCACCTCCATAGTTGCCGCCACCAGGTCCGTTGTTGGCGGGGGGCGCTTTGGCTACGCCGAGCAGCCGACGCAGATTTTCAAAGTCCAACAACACGGGTGCCCGAGGGCGGGGTGCAGCGGGAGGCGGTTCCGCCTTCGGCTTGTCAGCGACGACCGGAGCGGGTGCGGGCGCTGGAGGGAGAGGTGCAGGCATGACTGCCGGTTCTGCGACTGGTGGAGTAGATGATCGCGAGAAACGGATCTCCGGCAGGGGGCCGGGCGAATTCAACAGCACGAGTAGCAGCTCGAGCAATACCGCGAGCAGGGCTACGCCCAACAGTATCTCAGCTCCACGCAAGACCAGCTTGGCCCGTTTATTCCAGACTTCACTCATGGTGTTTGCTTGGTGGTGTGACGGTCGATTGCCTGCTGCAAGCCGTCACTGTCCACGGTGTTCACGTGACCGTCGGCGAATAGAAGATTACCTCTGCTGTTATGCACTTCCTCCGACCAATAGGCCGTCATGTCCGGTCGCACGGGCACCACGCCCGGTGTGGGATATCCCGGCGTCACGATGTTACGGTCGCCGGCCAGTAGTTGCGCAGGCTTGCCGATCTTGGCATCCAAACCGACGAAGTAACTCGTGTTGGTGTTCCCAAGATTTTTCCAAGTAGTCGGCGCCCTTTGTTTGTCGGCCGGGCAGACGAGCAGTTCGGGATTCACCAGCAGGTTGGACATCACTTGAAAATGCCGCCAAGTCTCGCCTTTGCTGGCGTATTCCATCGTGCCGCCCCAGCGTACGCTCACCTGCATCGGCAGGCGGTTATCATGCTCATCGGCGAACATGCGGAAGCTCAAACCCACCTGACGTAAGTTACTGCTGCACTCCGCCTGCAATGCTTTCATTTTACCTCTGTTCAATGCGGGCAGGAGCAAGTTCATCAGGATGGCGATGATGGCGATCACCACGAGCAGCTCGATGAGGGTGAGACCTCGACACTTATAATAATTGCGCAAGCGCATAACCACCTTTATGGAGTTGTGACTCCCTTTGTTAGCATGAGCGATGCCAACCCGTTATACCACCTATATGCCGGTATTAATGGTGTCTCGCGCGGGAAGTTGACGCATCGTGCGCCGAAACTCACGCGCCCGGCAGCACGCGAGCCTCTACATCCTTCACCATGCCAGCAGGGCGCTGGCCTTTGCCTTCTTGATCGTTGTCTCCCAGGTCTGCTTGAGCCTGTCTGGCCGCTTGCATCAGCTTCTCGATCACCTCGGGATGCTGTGCGGCAACATTGCGGAGTTCGGCTTCATCATTTTTCAGATCATAGAGCGCCGCTTCGTTCCGTATTTTTTTTGTGCGGTCCAGATGCGAGCCTTTTAGATATAATTTCCAGCGCTCATTCCGCACGGCTTGTAATTCCACTCCTTGATAATAATAGAAAAATTGGTTCGGAGATTTCTTCTTTTTCGGATCAGTGAGCAGAGGCCAGATGTTCTTCCCGTCGATCTTCTTGTCGCGCGCTAATTTTCCACCGCTGAGTTTCGCCAGTGTCGGCACCCAGTCCATCATCGTGGTCAAGGCGTCCGTGGCCTGTCCCGCTTGGATCTTGCCCGGCCAGCGGATGAGGCACGGCACGCGCATGCCGCCCTCTGCTGTGGTATAACCCCAGCCCGCCAGCGGCAGGTTGCTGCCTTGCACCGGATTCCGTTTCGGCGCGCCATTGTCCGAGGTCCACACGATGAGCGTGTTCTCATCCAGCTTCAGTTCTTTCAACGTGCGCATCAGTTCGCCCGTGGACCAGTCGAGTTCCTCCACCGAATCACCCCATGCTCCGTTTTTTGATTGGCCGGAAAACTCTGGTGCCACTTCCGGCTTGAGCGTGCTGCCGGGTGTTGCGTGCGAGAGTAAGAGGAAGAACGGCTTGTCCTTGTTCTCGCGGATGAACTTGATGGACTCTTCTGTGTAACGCTTCGTCAGGAACCGGCAATCCACTGGTGCCTCGATCACCTTTTCATCGCGCATGAGGGGCAGGGGCGGCCACACTTGGCCTGCGCGCGGCGTCATGTCATCACTGTAAGGGATGCCGAAGAAATGATCGAAGCCCTGACGTGTCGGCAGGAAGGGCATTTGATCGCCCAGATGCCACTTGCCGATGATGGCCGTCGCATAGCCCGCCGTTTTCAGCACCTCTGCGATGGTCACTTCATCGGGATTCAATCCCTTGGGGGAGACCGGTTGCAGTACTGCGCCGCCGCGATCGCTCACGTGCATGTTCACCCGGCGCGGATAGCAACCCGTCATGAGGCTCGCGCGGGAAGGGGTGCAGACACCACTGGCGGCGTAGAACCCCGTGAGCTTCAATCCCTCTTGCGCCAGTCGGTCCACGTTCGGCGTCCGATGTATCTTGGAGCCGTAGCAACCGATATCCCCGTAACCCAGGTTATCACATAAGATGAACACCACGTTGGGTTTAGGGGCCGCAGTCGCCCCTCCCGTCGAACCCAGGAAACAGAGTGCCAGAAGCAGGAGCGATCCGGGGAAATTGATGCGCGGGAACATGCCGTAAATCTGCCCGAAACCGCCGCCAAATCACAATCCCAAAACCCTGCTTGCGTTCCTAGTCGCCTTGTGAAAAATTTCACGAGCTTTATATGGCACACGTCAAATTGCACATTCCGGGTCCGGTTGAAGTCAACGAAAAGACATGGCAGGCGTTCCGCTCGCCCATGGTCGGGCATCGCAGCCAGGCCTTCAAGGACCTCTACGGCAAGATCCAACCCCAGCTTCAGACCCTGCTCTCCACGAAGCAGCTCGTCTATCTTTCCACCTCCTCCGCTTGGGGCGTGATGGAAGGTTCCCTGCGCAATCTCGTCACCAAGAAGGTCCTCAACTGCATGAAGGGCGCCTTCTCCGACAAGTGGCTGGATGTCTCCAAGCGCTGCGGCAAGGAAGCCGAAGGCTTGCAAGTGCCATGGGGTTCGCCCATCCGCGCGGAAGACGTGGACAAGAAGCTCACCACCGGTGAGTTCGATGCGCTCACGCTCATCCATAACGAGACTTCCACCGGCACGATGAGTCCGCTGGCGGAGATCGCCGCGCTGAAAAAGAAATATCCTGATGTAATGTTCATCGTGGACGCCGTCAGCTCCATGACCGCGTTGCCGTTGAACTTCGACGAACTCGGTATCGACGTCCTCCTTGCCGGTACGCAGAAGGCGTTCGCGCTGCCTCCGGGCCTCACCGTGTTCACCGCTTCACCGGCTGCGCTGGCCAAAGCCGCCACGGTGAAAGATCGCGGCTACTACTTTGACTTCGTGGAGTTCGACAAGAACGCGAAGGAGAGCATGACCCCGAGCACGCCGAGCATCTCCCACATCTACGCGCTCAGCTCCAAGCTCGATGAGTTCTTTGCCGAGGGCTTGGATGCGCGCTATGCCCGTCATCTGCGCCTGGCCCAAGCCACGCGTGCCTGGGCGGCGAAGCACGGCTTCACCTTGTTCCCGGAAGCGGGCTACGAGTCCGTCACCCTGACTTGCATGAACAACGGCGCCAAGCCCGGCGGTCGGGTCATCGACGTGGCCAAGTTCCAGAAGCTCGTGAAAGAGCAGGGCTTCCTCATCGATGGTGGCTACGGCAAAGTGAAGGGCACCACGTTCCGCATCTCCAACATGGGTGATGAGACGGATGAGACGATGGCCACGCTCTACACCGCGCTCGATAACGCGATGGCGAAACTCTAAGCGGGGATCACATTTACCAGCAGCCGCCTTGGGAAACCAGGGCGGCTGTTTTGTTTTCGATGGCGGCGGTCTACAACCGCTTCGGCACCTTGGGCGTCTTCCGCTTGGCGGCTGAGGGCACCCGCCAATCTGTGCCCAGCAAGGCATCCAGATACGGATACGCGGTCAGTTTCCGGGTGATGTGATTGTACTGGTAGAAGGTATAGCCGTTATTGCGCAGCGGGAATTTCAACGGCTCACGCCACATCGGCCGATACTCATTCATGGCCAGCAGATAGGATTGCCCTTGGGAGCCATCACCGGATGTATGGACCACCACCTGGTCATCCCACAGGTCCAGCGCGTAGAAGGGTTCCGTCAGTGGGAACTTACTCTGTTTCCACACGATACTCAGCGTTTCCGAGCCGTCCTCTCCTTTGTGACTCTGGTAACGGTGAGTGTAGCCATCACGATCCCGGAATCCATCCGCCCGCGTTGCCACCACGATGCCATAGGGCGACAGGGTGAACGTCTTGAAGTCCGGCTTGGGCCCGGGAGAAAAGTAAACGCCGTGGATCTCGCGGGGATTTAAGCCATCCACCAGATGCAGTCGGGCAGGGGATTCCGGCACCGGCAGGTCAAATCCGTTCGGGAAAACTAGCGGCACATCCTGTAACAGCTTGCCGCTGAAATTGAACTTCACCAAGCGCCAGCCCGGACTGTCCTTGCGCGTCAGCCCCCAGAGTGCGCCATCCTCCAGCACGTGCAAGGCGTAGATGATCTGCCCGGCGGGGAAGACATACTCCTGCTGCGCCTTGCCGTCGGCATCGTAAGCTTGCACCACGCTCCGGCCGGTTCCGGGCACCACCCCACCGAGGTAGAACCAGTTGAAAGCCGCCAAGGTATAAACCGTCTCCTCGCTCGGTTGCAGGCTGGCCGACAAGGCCACCACCCGATCCGTCAATTGCAGCGCAGGCGAATCCGCCTGTAACCGGAAACTACCGGTCAAAAGGGCCAAAAACAAAGGCAGCCAAAGCTGCCGCAACATCGTGCTCATAAAAATACTGCTCTACAGAATCACTTACACCGTAGCCTATAAGACGTCAAAAGCCGAGAAAATACTCAGATTAAACTGTCTCGGCTTCATTCTCTGTCGCTAAAAAGAGTGATTTAGTGAGTCCAAGATTGCCGGAGCAGGACTAGGATGTTTGTCATCAAATGATTTTCCATCATGGCTGTCCTGTCGGCTGATGCCGCCGGGCAACCTGTTAAATCTAGACAGCTAGGACCCTTTGCTGTTAGCTAACAAAATTGTCCCGAACCAGTTGTGCCGTGACTTGGCACCTGGTCAGTTAGGATTGAGAGTGAACAAAACATGAATCCGTTGCTCATTGCTTTGCTCGCCGGTGTGGGTTTCATAGTGGCTTACCACACATACGGACGCTGGCTTTCCCGAAAACTCTTCCGGTTGGATCCCGACGCGGAAGTGCCCAGTGTCCAACTGAATGACGATAAGGATTACGTACCGACCTCCAAGAGCATCGTCTTCGGTCATCACTTCACTTCGATCGCGGGTACGGGGCCGATTGTCGGACCCGCACTGGCCATCATCTGGGGTTGGGTGCCCGCCCTGTTGTGGGTCGTATTTGGGTCCATTTTTATTGGAGCCGTGCATGACCTGGGTGCGCTGGTGGTCAGCTTGCGCAACCGCGGGATGACCGTGGGAGAAATCGCCGGCCGCGTCATCAATCCACGAGCCCGGCTGCTGTTCCTCCTCATCCTGCTCTTCGCCCTGTGGGTGGTGCTGGCGATCTTCGGCCTGGTCATCGCCAATGTGTTTGTGGCGTTTCCAGAATCCATCCTGCCGGTCTTCCTGCAGATACCCATCGCGGTGTGGATCGGTGTGACCATCCATCGCAAGGGGAAGAATCTGGTCTGGCCTTCCGTCATTGCGCTTGGGTTGATGTATCTGACCGTATGGTTTGGAGCCGGTTGTCCCGGCATGGAATGGACCGGCGGTGCGCTGGGTACCGCGATCCAGAATCTGAACAGCGCCATGGCGGCCTGGCCGGTGTGGGTCTGGGTGGGCGTGCTGCTCATTTACTGCTACATCGCGAGCGTCATCCCGGTCTGGACGCTGCTCCAGCCCCGGGACTATATCAACAGCCTGCAATTGATCTGTTCGCTGGTGCTGGTGATGTTGGGCCTGGCCGTGGCGGCTTTTGCTGGCGGGGCGCCGTTACCTGGAACGGATGTCCGCCCTCCGCTGGAGATGGTGGCGCCCGCCTTCAATCCCCATCCTCTCAACGCTCCTAGCATCATCCCCTTTCTGTTCGTCACCATCGCCTGCGGGGCCATCAGCGGCTTCCATTGTCTGGTGTCCAGCGGCATGAGCAGCAAGCAGCTCAAAAACGAGACCCACGCACACTTCGTCGGCTACGGTTCCATGCTTACGGAAGGATTTCTGGCCACGCTCGTGATCATCTCCGTGGCGGCGGGCATCGGCATGGGCTGGCCCTCGCAGTTCGGTAACGTGACCGGCAGCGCCATCTGGCAGGAGACGTATTCGAACTGGGAATCAGCAGCGGCTTCTGGTCCGCGCGGTGCCCTGGCTGCATTCGTCGTCGGCTGCGCCAACCTGGTGAAAGCACTGGGTGTGGACGCCACGATGGCCAAGGCCATCATCGGGGTACTGGTGGCCAGCTTTGCGGGTACGACACTGGACACCGCCACTCGTCTGCAGCGTTACGTGGTGCAGGAATTGGCAGCAACCTTCGCCGGCAAGCCCAAGGAGCAGGGAGATGCACCCGCGGGCGGCACTGTGGGATGGAATCCGCTGGGCTGGCTGACGAACATGCACGGGGCAACGCTGTTCGCGGTACTCACGGCCTTTGTCCTGGCCTTGTTCCCCAAGCCGGGCGACCCTTGGACCTGGGAAACCATCGGCAAAGGTGGCCTGATCATGTGGCCGCTGTTCGGCGCCACGAACCAGTTGCTGGCCGGTCTGGCCTTCATGGTCATCACCTTCTGGCTCTGGCGGCGCAAGATACCCATCTGGTTCACCGGCATTCCCATGGTCTTCATGCTCTGTGTGCCGGTCTGGGCGCTCCTAACGGATATGATCCGCTGGTGGGCCAAGGGCCAGTTTGTGCTGGTCGGCGTCGCCGCCCTGGTGCTCGCTCTGGAGATCTGGCTCGTGATCGAAGCCATACTGATGTGGCCCAAAGTGAAGGGTGTTCTGGAAAAAGCGCTGCCGCCGTTGCCGCCGCGCAAACCGGTCTCACAACCTGCCGGAACCGCCGCCTAACTTAGGGCAGGGATGCACGAACTATGCGACTAGGCCTCTTTGGCGGTTCGTTTGACCCGGTGCACTGCGGCCATCTTTTGATGGCCCGTGCCGCCATGGAAGAGGCGCAACTCGATCGGCTCATCTTCATCCCCGCCGCCCAGTCGCCCTTCAAGCCCGATACGGTCATCACTCCGGCTCCTCTCCGTGCAGCCATGTTGCGGCTGGCTCTGGCTGGCCAGACGCAGTTCGAAGTGGATGAGCTCGAGATGCAACGGGGCGGGGTATCTTACACCATTGATACCGTGCAGGAATTTCACGCACGTTATCCCGGGGCGAAGTTCTGGTATCTCATCGGTGCGGATCATGTGCCGCTTTTGCCCAAATGGCGGGATGCCGCTGAGCTTGCCCGGCTCGTCGAATTTCTCGTCATCCCCCGTCCCGGCGAACCGCCCGCGCCCTTGCCGGAGCCGTTCCATGGTCAGGTGCTCAAGGGGTTTCCATTTGGGGTTTCCTCCACCAAAGTCCGGGAACGGGTGAAAGCCGGACTGCCCATCGATCACTTGGTACCTCCTGCCGTGGCCGAAACCATCCGTAATAATCGGCTTTATCTTTAGCCCGGGAGCCCGCATCCTCCGCCGCAATATGGAATCGAAGAAGCTGGCGCTCGCCTGTCGTGAGTATGCCGACAACCGCAAAGCGGAGAATATGGTGATACTGGATATGACTCCGGTCTCCACCATCACAGACTATTTTGTCATCGTTACCGGCACCAGCGAACCGCACTTGCGCGCCATCTCTGATGAGATCGAGACGAAGGTGCTCGAGAACTTCGGTGTCCGCCCCCGGGCCATCGACGGCACGATCCAAGGTTCCTGGATGGTGCTCGATTACTTCGACGTCATCGTCCACATCATGAAGACGGACGCCCGTGAGCGTTACGATATCGAAGGTCTCTGGAATGACGCTCCCCGCTTGGATGTGACCAAGGCTGCTGCTGAACTGGCTGCGCCTGCGCCGGCTGAAGAAGCCGCGCCCAAGCCCAAGAAGAAGGCGGCGGTCAAAAAGACCGCCAAGAAAGCGGTGAAGAAGGCGGCCAAAAAAGCGGCCAAGTAGCAAACCCTGATTTTTCAAGCGCCCGGCACGTACCTGTGCCGGGCGTTTTTTGTTCCGCATGGCTCTTCATCGTTCTTTTTGAATAACAGAAACCTTGCATCGTCCCATTCTCGTCCGAATATCAAGGCTCTCTATGAAACAGACCATGCGGGTAGGCATTATTGGCGGCGGGTTGATGGGACGTGAGGCAGCGAGCGCTTTTGCGCGGTGGTTCGTGCTGCAAGATTTTCCAGTGAAGGTGGAGCTCACCGCCGTGTGCGATCTCCAGGAAAGCCTCCTCGAATGGTTCAAACAGATCCCCACCATCAAGCTCCTCACCAAGGACCATGCCGAGTTGCTGAAGTCACCAGATGTGGACGTGGTCTATGTGGCAGTGCCGCATAACTTGCACGAGAAGCTGTATCTGGATGTGCTCGCTGCGGGTAAAGACCTCCTCGCCGAGAAACCTTTCGGCATCGATCTCGCCGCTGCCAATACGATCCGTGAAGCCGCTGCGAAATCGGGCCGCTTTGTGCGTTGCAGCTCCGAGTTCCCTTTCCTGCCCGGACCGCAACGTGTGGTGAATTACGTGCGCTCTGGCAAGCTGGGCAAGGTATTGGAGATCCATTCCGGCTTCCATCATGCCAGCGATCTGGACCCGACGAAGGCCATCAACTGGAAGCGCATGACCAAGTTCTGCGGTGACATCGGGGTGATGGGCGATCTCGGCATGCACGCCGTTCACGTGCCGTTCCGTCTCGGTTGGAAACCCCTGCGCGTCTATGCCCAGCTCCAGAAGATTTACACGCAGCGTCCTGATGGTAAAGGTGGCATGGCCGCGTGCGATACCTGGGATAACGCCATGCTGCACACCGAGGTGCTCATCGATGGCGCGGAAGTCCCGATGCGCCTGGAGATGAAACGCCTCGCTCCGAGTGAGACGAACACGTGGTTCATCGAAGTGCTCGGCACGGATGGCGGCAT
>CAZRGY010000058.1:12574-13415 GCA_964599715.1 uncultured Verrucomicrobiota bacterium
ATTTGGTTGGGCGCTCGAGCGTGTCGCCGTCAATCTCGCGATCGAGAATGTGCTTGATGAGCTCATTGCGGATGGCGGCATCAAGTACAGCACCAAAGAACCCAAGACACTTTGGATCTTCGAGCGTCAGAAGGAACAGATCTGGCAGCGCATCGATCTCGGTTTCCAGACGCCTTTCCCGACCATCACCGGCGGCATTTTCGAACCCGGCTTTCCCGATTGTTTCCTCCAGATGTGGGCGGCTTATGCGGCCGAACGCGCGGGCGAGCTGAAAGACCGTTTCAGTTGCGTCACTCCGGATGAAGCCGTGCTCAGCCACGAACTCTTCGCCGCCGCGCTCAAATCACAAGCCGGGCATCAAGTGGTGACGCTCTAGTCAGTTTGCTCGGCGAGGTGTCGCTGAAACCCTTGAAAATGCCTCAAAAACCGTGTGCTTTTTCCATTGGTTTTAGTGGGTATTCGAGGGGTTTTCCGGGACTTTGCCGTTGACAGTCCGGGGGGCGGCGGGTGTCAATAATCGCATTACCGTAAATGACTTGGCGGCGGGGCTTTTTGTTCCTTGGCCGGCCCGGTTTTATCAATTATTGAGGCGGCATCATGAGCAAAAAAATCAATATCGCGATCATCGGTCTGGGTTTCGGGGCGGAGTTCATCCCCCTCTGGCAAAAACATCCGCACACGAACTGCTACGCCATCTGCCAGCGTGACCCGAAGAAGCTGGATGCCATCGGCGATTACTTCGGCGTGGAGAAGCGTTACACCGATTACGCCGAGCTGCTCAAAGAACCGAACTTCGATGCCTTTCATATCAATTCACCAATCCCCGACCAAGCGTGGATGT
>CAZRGY010000059.1:0-13279 GCA_964599715.1 uncultured Verrucomicrobiota bacterium
GCACAGCGACCTACTACCGTTATTGGATGCACATGATGCATCATGACAATCCGGCCCACTTTGGTCTGCGGACAAAAGATTTCAAGCTGATCTTCTATTATGGGCAGGCATATGAGGAGAAGACTCATGGGAAGCCTTCCATGTCTTGGAAGAAGAATTCGTATCTCATCGTGCCGACGCCGGTGGCATGGGAGTTTTATGACCTGCGGAACGATCCGCAGGAGATGCATAACGAGTATAAGAATCCCAAGTATGCCAGGACCATCACAGAGCTTAAGCAGCAATTGAAACAATTGCGCGAGGAACTGGATGAGACGGATGCCAAATATCCGCACATCCAAAAAGTCATCGATGCACGTTGGAACGATTGAGCCGACGAGGGCGGCAAATCAAATTGCGACTTCGGCTTCACAGGCATCCCCTCAACTGATACATATTCCCATCATGCACTCCAAATTGACTGCCTTGGCTGTCTTCTGCTCGTTGCTTTTTGCCCAGTTCTTGCCAGTTACAGTTGAGGCTGCGGTGAAGAAGCGTCCGAACATCCTCTTCGTGATCGTAGACGATCAGTCGCCGTTTGATTTGAAGATGTATGACCCCAAATCGCCCTTGAATGCGCCGAATATCGAGCGCTTGGCGCGCGAGGGGATGGTTTTTGACGGGGCCCGACACATGGGGGCTTTTGTGGGTGCGGTCTGCACACCTTCACGGCACATGATCATGATTGGGCGGACGGTGTGGCATCTGCCCATCGGACCCACGGCCAAAGAACATTGCCCCCCAGGAATCGAGAACAACAGCATGGCGGCGGTCTTTAATCGTGCGGGATATGCCACGATGCGGACCTGCAAGATGGGCAACAGCTATGAGGCGGCGAACAAGCTGTTCACGGTGCGGCGTGATGCCAGCAAACGCGGCGGAACGGATGAGACGGGAAGCGCCTGGCATGGTGATCAGGTGATGGACTACCTCAAAGAACGAGAAGCGACCAAGGATGAGAAACCGTTCCTCATCTATTTCGGTTTTTCGCATCCGCACGATACTCGTGATGGTAAACCTGAGTTGCTGGCGAAATACGGAGCCGTCAACCATGAGGACAAAAATTCCCTGCCACCAGCGAACCCGAAACAACCCAAGCTACCAGTGAATTACCTGCCGGGTTATCCGTTTTTCCATGGTCAGCCGGGTTTGCGGGATGAGGTCGCAGTGAGCGGTGTCTGGACCAACCGGGACGAGCGCACCATCCGCAACGAGTTGGGCCGGGAGTTCGCTTGCAGTGAGAATATCGATATCCAGCTCGGGCGTGTGCTGGAGAAGCTCAAGGCGATGGGGGAATTGGACAATACTTACATTTTCTATACGGCTGACCATGGCATGGCCATTGGCCGTCACGGTTTTCAGGGGAAGCAAAATCTCTACGAACATACCTGGCGCGTGCCTTTCATCGTGAAAGGGCCGGGCATCAAGCCGGGAAGCCGGGCCTTGGGGAACATCTATCTGTTGGACGTGCTGGCCACCCTCTGTGATGTGGCGGGTATCCCGGCCCCGGAAACGAATGAGGGGATCAGCTTCAAACCTGTGCTTGAGGGTAAAAAGCAGACCGTGCGTGATGTGCAGTATGGGGTTTACTGTGGAGGCACCAAGCCGGGTATGCGTTGCGTCATGAAGGGCGATTGGAAGTTGATCAAGTATGATGTGATGGGGGGGACGATCCGGGAGACGCAGTTGTTCAACCTGGCGAAAAATCCCAACGAATTCCTCACGGAACATCATGATCCCAAAGTGACGGCATTGACTGGCATCAAGCCTTCTAAAGAGCAGGTGAATCTGGCGGGGAATCCCAAGTATGCGGATAAGTTGAAGGAAATGGAGGACCTTCTGCTGGCGGAGATGCGCCGGTTGGATGATCCTTACCGGTTATGGAACCAACCAGACGATGGCTTGACGCCACCGCCGGAGCCGGCCCCCAAAGCGAATAAGAACAAGAAAAAGGCGGCGAAATGATCGCTCGCGAAACCTCCGGAAACACGATGATGAAAAACTTGAACCGACATATTACTCTGGGCTTTGCCTGCTTATTTTTGGCGATAGTGGCGCAGGCCGCACCGCCTAACGTGATCTTCTTTCTGGTGGATGATCTCGGGCAGCGCGACTTGGGGTGCTACGGGAGCACCTACTATGAGACGCCAAACATAGACCGTCTGGCGCGCGAGGGAGCGCGGTTCACGGATGCCTATGCGGCGTGTCCGGTGTGTTCACCCACGCGGGCCAGCATCATGAGCGGGCAATGGCCGCAGCGGACCGGCATCACTGATTACATCGGGGCAGCGGCCCCAGAGAAATGGAACCGTAATACCATTTTGCGTCCGGCACCCTATACTGACCGGTTGGCGTTGGATACGCCCACGCTGGCCAAGGCGATGAAGAAAGCGGGTTATGCGACATTCTTCGCTGGCAAGTGGCATCTGGGGCCAGAAGGTTTTTGGCCGGAGAATCAAGGTTTTGATGTGAATATGGGCGGCATGGACCGCGGCGGTCCCTATGGCGGCAAGAAATACTTCTCCCCCTATGGCAATCCGCGGCTTACCGATGGTCCGGATGGTGAGCATTTGCCAGACCGGTTGGCGCAGGAAACGGTGAAGTTTATCGAGGCGAACAAGGACCGACCGTTCTTCACCTATTTTTCCTTCTATTCGGTGCATACGCCGCTGATGGCGCGTGAGGATCTACGCAAGAAGTATGAGGAGAAACGCGCGCGTTTGGGATTGGAAGAGAAGTGGGGGCGGGAACACGAGCGGGATGTCCGTTTGGTGCAGGAACACGCGGTATATGCCGGCATGGTCGAGGCGATGGATCAGGCGGTGGGCAAGGTTTTGGCCAAGCTGGATGAACTCGGCTTGAGCAAGAACACGGTGATCATCTTCACCAGTGACAACGGCGGACTCTCGACCAGTGAAGGTTGGCCGACATCGAATCTCCCATTACGCGGCGGCAAGGGCTGGATGTACGAGGGTGGCATCCGCGAACCACTCATCGTGCGTTGGCCAGACAAAGTAAAGGCGGGCAGTGTCATTGGCGCCCCGGTCAGCAGCCCGGACTTTTTCCCGACCTTGCTGGAAGCAGCCGGCACCAAACCCGAGAGAGGGCAGGTGATGGATGGGACAAGCTTGCTGCCCATATTGGCCGGTAAGAAAGCTCCGGAACGGGCGTTGTTTTGGCATTATCCGCATTATGGAAACCAAGGGGGAGCTCCTAGTGCAGCCATCCGACGGGGGGATTGGAAGCTCATCGAATGGTATGAGGACAAGCGGGTTGAACTTTATAACGTAGTCACGGACATCGGCGAGACCAAGGATATGGCCAAGGCGGAACCAGCCCGAGCCAAGGCTTTGCGCAAAGAATTGCATGATTGGCAGCAACAGGTGGGGGCCAAGCTGCCTTCCGCCAACGCCAGTTATGACGCGGCCAAGCCCAGCGGACGGGCGGCAAATCGTCCGACGGGTGGTGGTAAGGCGAAAAAGAAGCAGTAATTCATTACTCCAACGCCACATTGTTAGCCCCTTTGCTTTGCCACTAGCCTTCTGCTCCAAGGAAGAAGGGATAGGTAAAGGGGACAGCCCCAATTTCAGGGTTGTGAATGTGGGAAATCCATGGCGGAATGTGGAAACCAATCAACCCGGAACCGCGTCCTAATACCTATGAGCCAACGTTTTCCTATTTTCCAATGGTGTCGTTCAGGTTTGTTGTGCAGCGCAGTGATGCTTTTGTTGCTGTGCGCGAGCAATTCCAAGGCAGCAGATGTTTCGACCCAAGCTAAGGAGATTTTGCAGGCCACCGGGGTAAAAGGCGGCCTTGTCGTCCATCTGGGGTGTGGGACAGGCCAACTGACGGCCGCGTTGCAGGCGAATGACTCGTATCAGGTGCAGGGCTTGGACCGTAATCCGCAAAACGTGGCCATCGCCCGGGCGAACATCAAGAAGCAAGGCAACTACGGGAAGGCGTTCGTTGACCAGTTGAACGGTTCCACACTGCCATACATCGACAACTTGGTGAACCTGCTGGTGGCGGAGGATCTGAACGGTATCACGGTGGACGAGATCAAGCGGGTGCTGGTGCCTAAGGGGGTGGCTTATATCAAGCAGGGCGGCAAGTGGGAGAAGATCGTGAAGCCGCGCCCCACGACGCTGGATGAGTGGACGCACTATTATTATGACGCGAAGGGCAACGCGGTTTCCAAGGACATGGATGTCGCCCCGCCAGACCGTTTGCAGTGGGTGGGCAGTCCGCGCTGGTCGCGTCATCATGACCGCATGTCCAGCCTGAGTGCGCAGGTGACGGCAGGCGGTCGACTGTTCTACATCATGGATGAAGGCTCACGCATCTCGATTTTGCTGCCGTCGAAATGGCAGCTCATCGCGCGGGACGCGTTCAACGGGACGATGCTGTGGAAGACGCCGATCGAGAAGTGGCACGATCACATGTGGCCGCTGAAGTCAGGTCCTACGCAACTGGCGCGCCGGTTGGTGGCAGACGGGGACAATGTGTATGTGACGCTTTCGCTGAACGCGCCCGTGGTGAAGGTCGATGCGGCGACGGGCAAAACCTTGCTGACTTATGAAGCGACCAAAGGGGCGGAGGAAATCCTGCACGTTGACGGAGTGCTTTATGTGCTGGTGAACCGGAGTGACTGGGAACTGCGCGAATTTGCTCCCAAGCTGAACACCGGTGATCAGAAGCGGGTGGAGACAGAGTATAACTGGGACGAGAAGCCGCGCGATGTGGTGGCGGTGAATGCGACGACAGGCAAAGTCCTGTGGGAAGTGAAGCAGGCGAAGGTCGCGCCATTGACGCTCGCTGCGGACGGTAAACGGGTGGCTTTTTATGACGGAGACCGTCTGGTCTGCATCGATGCGGTCTCGGGCAAACAGAAGTGGGCGGATACTCCCGCGACGAAGCGAAAGCTATTTGAATTCAATTACGGTCCGCGCCTCCTCCTGCATAGCGACACCGTGCTGTATGCAGGCGGTGATGGCGCGATGAAAGGGGTGGATGCGAACACGGGCAAGGAACTGTGGAGCGCCCCGCATGAGAAGTCGGGCTACCGTTCACCGGAAGATTTGATGGTGGCGAACGGACTGGTCTGGAACGCCGGCACATTGAGCGGCGGGCAGAAGGGTGAGTTCCGCGGTCGCGATCCGCGCACGGGTGAGGTGAAAGTGGAGTTCCCACCGGATGTGGATACGTACTGGTTCCACCACCGTTGCTATATCGCGAAAGGCACAGAGCGATTCCTGATGCCTTCACGCACGGGCATCGAGTTCGTGGACATCAACGCGAAGCATTGGGACATCAATCACTGGGTGCGCGGCGCGTGCCTCTACGGAGTGATGCCGGCGAATGGTCTGACGTATGCGGGGCCGCATAATTGTGCGTGCTACCCGGAGGCTAAACTGGATGGCATGAACGCACTGGCCGGCGGCACGGGGTCGCCGCATCCAAAGCCGGTGGCGGAGGATATGCGGCTGGTGAAAGGACCGGCCTACGGTCAGCCGGTGATTGAAAAAGAAGCGGACAAGAACGACTGGCCAACCTACCGGCATGACAATGAGCGGAGCGGGTTCACCGGCCAGCCGCTGGTGCAAGACTTAGGACAGGCATGGCAGGTGGATCTGCCGGGACCGTTGAGTGCATTGACCATCGCAGACGGGAAGGTGTTCGTCTCGCAGATCGATGCGCATACGGTGCATGCGTTGGATTCCGGTACGGGTAAATCGCTCTGGCAGTTCACGGCAGGTGGACGGGTGGATTCACCACCAACGTACTGGAAGGGGCGCGTGCTCTTTGGTGGCAAAGACGGCAAGGTGTATTGCCTGCGGGCCAGTGATGGCGCACTGATGTGGAGTTATCTGGCTGCACCGAGTGACCGGCGGCACACGGCTTTTGAACAGGTGGAGAGCGTGTGGCCGGTGCATGGCAGTGTGCTGGTGACGGACGGGATCGTGAATCTGGTGTCCGGACGCTCGGTGTTCCTTGATGGGGGCTTGCGCTTCATCCGTCTGGATGCGGCCACGGGCAAGAAGCAGGTAGAAGTGGTCTATGACGACAAGAACCCGGACACCGGCAAAGACTTGCAGGACCAGTTGCAGACGCTTCAGATGCCGGTGGGTTTGAACGACATCCTGTCCACAGACGGCAAGTTCGTTTATCTGCGTTCGCAGAAGATCGATCCTACAGGCAAACGCATCGACATCGGGCCGATCTCCGGCAATGCCGCTTCGCAAGGCGGGGCGCAGAAAGGTGAAGGCGCGCACATCTTTGCCCCGATGGGGTTCCTGGATGACTCATGGTTCCATCGCAGCTACTGGGTGTATGGGAAGAACTTTGCTGGCGGTCATAATGGCTATTACCAAGCGGGCAAATATGCGCCGTCGGGCCGTATTCTGGTGTTCGATGAGAAGAACGTGTATGGCTTTGGCCGGCAGGCCCAGTATTACAAGTGGACGACAACGATGGAGCATCAGCTCTTCTCGGCGAGCAAAGAACCGCCGGCGGTGGCGGTGGTGCCAGCGGTGACGGGCGGGCAAAAAAAGAAGGCCAAGGCCGGAGCCAAAGGCAAGGCCGCTCCGGCAGCACCGGTAACACCGAATGTGAAATTCGAGGACAGTCCGAAGTTGGACCCTTCGAACAAGGCCATCACGATGGAGGCGTGGATCATGCCGGATGGACGCAATGGCATCATCGCGGCGCATGGTGGTGCGATCGTGGGCTACGCACTGGCACTGGAAGAAGGACGTCCGGCATTTGCCATCCGCGTGGAGCGGGCCGAGACAGTGGCGCAATCCGCCCGGCCACTGGATGACGGCTGGCATCATATCGCGGGTGTGCTGACGGCGGACAAGCGATTGCTGCTTTATGTCGATGGTCAACTGGCCGCGAGCGCGAAAGCCAGTGCCATGCTGAACAAGAAACCGGCGCAAGGACTGCAACTCGGCACGAGCGGCAACTCGCGTGTGACGGAGTTTGGAAAAGGTGCGCCTTACACGGGCATGTTGGACCAGTTCGCGCTGTATTATCGGGCGCTGGACGAGGGCGAGATCATCTCACATGCGAACTCCGCCGTGTTCCCGAAACGGGGAGAGAAGGATGCCGTCATCCTGGCTTCATTTGACAACGGCGATGTACGGGATGATTCCGGGAACGGTATCAACGGGGTGATCTCCGGCGTAGAGAATGGCAAAGGCAAGGTGGGAGCGGCGTTGTGGTTCCGCAAGGCAGCCACATCTGCTTCGGTCATCGCCCCGACACCCGGCAATGCAGCGCAAGCGAACAAAGGTTCCTTCGTGGAACACAACTGGGCGAACACAGTGCCCATCATCACGCGGGCGATGGCGATGGCGGGCAATGGAGTCTTCATCTCGGGTCCGCCGGATTCGATCGATGAAGAATACGCCTTTGAGCGCATGACCCAGAAGGATCAGGCCATTTACAAGGAACTCGAAGAACAGGATGCGGCCTTGGACGGTAAACGCGGCGCGAAGATGTGGCTGGTGAACAAGGAAACTGGCAAGATGCAAAGCGAGTTCGAGTTGAAGAGCCCGCCGGTGTGGGATGGGATGGCCATCGCGCAAGGCCGTTTGTATGTGGCCACAGTGGATGGTAAAGTGGCGTGCTATGGTAGGAAATGACCAATGACTAAGCCCGAATGACGAAGGAATGAGTAATGACGAATGAGGTGAAGAACGATGAATGGATGATGATTGATGTCGGTGACGTCAGGTCATTGCGACATTGGTCATTCCTTCGTCATTCGCGGATTTGTCATTGGGCATTCGTCTTGGTGCTAATGTTGCTGTCATTAGGACCACAGCGCGCCTTTGCCTGTTCCATCCCGGTCTTTCGCTACGCGCTGGATAGGTGGCCGGCGGATGCGTACCGGTTGGAAGTCTCGGCGGCCGATGCGAAGGATGAGGCCGTGGCGAAGTTCCTGCGGAATCTGGGGACGAGTTCGCCCTACAATATCGAAGGCGTGCGTTTGCCGGCGGAGGCCACGGGGCCATCCCGCCTGCTGGCTCCAGCGGGCAAAGATGGTCAAAGGGCGGAAGTCTGGAGCGGTGCATTGAATGCGGAGATACTGGGGCAGTTCGTCAACTCACGCATCCGGCAGCGTCTGGTTGAAGACATGCTGGCAGGGACTTCCGGCGTATGGGTCTTCGTCGAGTCGGGTGACAAGGCGGCGGATGATGTGGCAGTGGCCAAGTTGGAGAAGCGTTTGCGCTATCTGGAGAACGTGGCGCAGTTACCGCGCATTGATCCCAATGACCCGACCAGCAAGTTGGGGCCGGGTCCCAAGCTGCAAGTGAAGTTCACCGTGGAGCGCGTGACCAAGGCAGATGCAAATGAGGCCATGTTCCTGAAGATGTTGGCGGGCAGCAAGGCGACGGAAGAAATGACCAAGGGTTCCTGGCTGGCAGCGGTGTTCGGGCGTGGACGCGTCCTTGGTTCCTGGCCAGTGACGGGCTTTGGGGATGAACAGGTGGAAGAGGTTTGCCTGTTCTTGCTGGGAGCTTGCTCGTGTCAGGTGAAAAACCTGAATCCCGGCTGGGATTTGCTCCTGAGCGCGGATTGGGAGGCGGGACTGGAGAAGGCGGACAAATTGGCAAAAGCGAATGAAGTGGAAGAACCTGTTGCCGTCGAAGAACCCGTTGTGGAGCCCGAGACGGTGACTTTTAAAGGTGAACGCGTTCAACCCAAGGCGCCTTCGCTCGCGGTGGTCATCACTAGTGAGCAAGAGGAAGCAATAAAGGAGGCAAGACCGGCCAACTGGGCTTTGATAGGGGGGATCGGAGTGCTGCTCGCCGCCGCGATTTGCTTCTGGTTTGGAACCCAGGCGCGGCGATGAAAAAACTTGCAGCCATTCTGGTCTTGCTCGGGGTCGCTCTGCTGGCGATCTCCTCGCTCCAGCAGAGGAACTCAAAATCAACCTCGGGAGATAATGCGCATGCGTCCTTGACCGTTTATTGCGCGGCTGGTTTGAAGAAACCGGTAGAGGCGGTAGCCAAACAATATCTCTTAGAGCAAGGCGTGGAAGTGCGGTTGCAGTTCGGCGGTACTGGTACTTTGCTCAGTCAGATACGGGTGGCGAAACAGGGCGATCTCTTCATCGCGGCTGATGATAAATCTTTGGCAGATGCCAAAAAGTTTGATGCCATCCATGAGGTGCTTCCATTGGTGCAACAGCATCCGGTTATCGCGGTGGCGGCGGGCAATCCGAAAAAAATTCATTCTCTGGACGACCTGCTCCGTGATGATGTGCGGGTGGCACTGGCGAATCCAGAGGCGGCGAGCATCGGCAAGGTAGTAAAGGCGGTGCTGGCGGAAAAGTGGGAGCCCCTTGCCAAAAAAGCGGCGGTGATGAAGCCAACGGTGACGGAAATCACGGCTGATCTTTCGCTAGGAGCGGTGGATGCCTCGGTGGTGTGGAACTCCACAGTGCCACAATTCAAAGGGGTCGAGGCGGTGGAAGTGCCGGAGTTGACCGCTAAAAAAGAGAACGCGAGCGCGGCGGTATTGACAACATCCAAACAGCCGACGGCGGCATTGAAATTCGCCCGCTATCTCACAGCTCCGGAAAAGGGCGCCAAAATTTTTGCCCAGCTGGGATTCATTCCGGCGGGCGGTGATAAATGGGCGGAGAAGCCGGAAATGATCTTGTTCAGTGGTGGCGTGAACCGCCCAGCCATCGAGAAGTTGCTCAAGGAGTTTGCGGAACGCGAAGGGGCAGATGTCACCACGGTATTCAATGGCTGTGGGGTTCTTTGTGCGTCCATGAAATCGATGCTGGATGCGAATAACCCGAAGTTTCCGGATGCCTACTACGCTTGCGATCTGTGCTTTGTGCCGCCGGTCGCCGAGCATTTTCCGGATTCTGTGCTGATCACGGAGACGGATATCGGCATCATCGTGCAAAAGGGGAATCCCAAGAATATCAAGACGCTGGCGGACTTGGCACAACCCGGTCTGAAAGTCGGGTTGTGCAACGCCATGCAGTCCACATTGGGATACATGACCAAAGGCATGTTGAAGTCATCGGGTTTGCTTGATTCCGTTATGACTAATGTGGTGGTGCAGGTGCCCACGGCGGATTTTCTCGTGAACCAAATGCGGGCGGGGGCACTGGATGCGGCCATTGTGTATCGGGTGAATGCCGCACCACAGGCCGGGCATATCGATTATCTGACCATCGATCATCAAGGGGCGAAAGCCATCCAACCATTTGCCGTCAGGCGAAATTCCCCCAATCACCGGCTGGCAGAGCGTCTGCTGGCGCATCTCAAGGCGAATCGTGCGGAGTTCGAAGAGGCAGGTTTCATCTGGCGGGGTGATGAGGCGGCGATCAAGAGCAAGGACATCCAGGTGCCTGATTGGCTGAAGGAGTGATGAAGTATTCCTTCACAGGAAGGGCCGGGAAGGCTATCACGGTCCCGGTCTGTTGGTGTTAGATGCTTGAGCATGGCTGCTTCTCCCAATCGCATTTCGGGTTTCTGGGCTTCGCTGGTGATGGTCACCAGCCTGTATCTCTTTTTTCTACTGGCGATGTTGGTGGCGACGGCCAGCTACAGCACGCCGGGTGACCTTTGGAAAACGCTTAACTCACCGGAGATACGTTATTCCATCGGCTTGAGCCTGGCGACGTGTACGACGACCGCCTTGCTATCTTTACTGGTGGCTGTGCCTATCGGGTATCTGTTGTCGCGCGCGAATTTTCGCGGCAAGGAGCTGGTGGATTCCCTAATCGACATTCCCATTGTACTGCCGCCGATGGTGATGGGCTTGTGCCTGCTCATCTTCTTTCAAAGTCCGTTCGGGCGTTTTCTTGAGCAGGGCATCACCTTTACCTACACCGTTGCCGGAGTGGTGCTCGCGCAATTTGTCATCGGTTCGGCCTTTGCCATCCGGACGATGCGCGGGACGTTTGACCATCTCTCAGCCAGACCGGAGGAAGTAGCGATGACGCTGGGTTGCACAAGGGGCCAGGCGGTGTGGCTCGTTACTTTACCGGCTGCGCGGCGTGGGATGTTCGCGGCAGCAAGTGTGGCGTGGGCACGTAGCTTGGGTGAGTTTGGTCCTATCCTGGTCTTTGCGGGAGCCACACGTATGAAGACGGAAGTGCTGCCCACCACCGTTTGGCTGGAGTTGAGCGTGGGTAATCTGGAGGCCGCCGTGGCGGTGAGCATCCTCATGGTCCTGATGGCCTTGGTGGTGCTGGTGGCGATCCGGCTCGCGGGGGAACGTGTCTAGGCCATGATACGACTCGAAAACATCGCCTGGAGCGCAGGGCAGTTTAAGCTGGAGAATCTCTCGCTGACAGTGCCGAAGAATTGTTACGCGGTCCTGATGGGCAAGACCGGCAGCGGCAAGACGAGCTTGGTGGAGATTCTTTGCGGATTGCGGTTGCTGACGGCGGGCAAGGTGTGGATCGGTGAGGATGATGTCACGCATGCACTGCCAGGTGAACGGGGCATCGGCTATGTGCCGCAAGACGGAGCGCTGTTTCCTACCATGACCGTGCGTGAGCAGTTGGCATTTGCGCCGCGATTGCAAAAGCGACCGGTCGCAGAAATCGAGGCTTTGGTAAAGCGACTGGCTGATGAATTGGGTATCGCCAAATTGCTCGATCGGTTGCCGCAGAAGCTTTCAGGTGGTGAGCGTCAACGGGTGGCTTTAGGTCGGGCGCTGGCCGCGAAGCCCAAGGTGTTACTCTTGGATGAGCCGCTTTCCGCCTTGGATGAAGAGATGAGGGATGAGGTGGCCCAGTTGCTGAAGCGGGTGCAGCGGGAGCATCAATTGACGGTGCTGCATATCACGCACAGCAAACAGGAAGCTCTGCAGCTTGCGGATGTGGTCTTTCGGTTGGAAGACGGGCAAGCGAGCGAAACAACTTTGGATTCTTTGAATTGATCATGGATTTGCCGGAACTGACAGCAGAAGAGCATGCCCGTTACGAGTGGCAGATATGGGTGGATGGATATGGCGTGGAAGGTCAGCGCCGTTTGAAGAACTCCACGGTGCTTATCTCGCGCGTGGGTGGAGTAGGTGGATGCGTGGCCTATGCGCTGGCCGCTGCGGGTGTTGGTAAACTCATCCTCGCGCATGCGGGCGATCTCAAGCCCAGCGATCTGAACCGGCAGTTGCTCATGACGCATGACTGGCTCGGCAAGCCGCGTATCGAATCTGCCGTGAAGCGATTGCGTGAATTGAATCCGCATATCGAGATCATCGGGGTGCCGGAGAATATCTCCGAGGGAAATGTCGCCGGACTTGTAGCGCAAGCAGACTTGGTGGTGGATGCCGCACCGTTGTTTCAGGAGCGTTTTCTGATGAACCGTGAATGCGTCGCCCAGCGCAAGCCGATGGTGGAATGTGCGATGTATGATTTCGAAGCGCATCTTACCACTTTCATTCCGGGGAAGACGGGCTGTCTCTCTTGCCTCTATCCGGAAAATCCCGAATGGTGGCGGCGGGAGTTCCCGGTGTTTGGGGCCGTGGCCGGAACGGTAGGGAACATGGGGGCCGTGGAAGCCATCAAGCTGCTTTCGGGCGCTGGTGAAACACTGGCCGGGCGATTGTTGAACATGAACCTGCGCGATATGACCTTCCAGACGGTGAACTTGCGGCGCGATCCACAGTGTCAGATATGTGGGGCTTCGGCCTCCGGTACCAGCGTTTGACCTGCATCGGGTTTTTCCCCAAGATGGCTGAATCTTTATGGGAAATACGTTCGGTCATTTGTTTCGGATCACCACGTGGGGCGAATCTCACGGGGGCGGGGTGGGCGTCGTGGTGGATGGTTGTCCACCGCGCCTGGAGCTGACCGAGGCGGATATCCAGCCGGATCTGGACCGGCGGCGTCCGGGGCAATCCAGCATCGTCACGCCGCGCAAGGAGTCGGATACCGTCCAGATCCTTTCCGGCACGTTCGAGGGCAAGACGCTCGGCACGCCCATCAGCATGTGGGTGAAGAACCAGGACATGCGCTCGGAGGCTTATACCGAGATGGCGGACAAGTTCCGTCCTTCCCACGCGGATTACACCTATCAAGCCAAGTATGGCTTTCGCAACTGGCAGGGCGGGGGACGCACCAGTGCGCGCGAGACGATCGGTCGTGTGGCGGCGGGGGCCATCGCGAAGAAGTTGCTCAAGGAACGCTTCGGCGTGGAGGTGCTGGCGTATGTGCAGCAGGTGCAAAAGATTTCGGTGGAATTGAATCCTGACGAAGTAA
>CAZRGY010000060.1:0-12129 GCA_964599715.1 uncultured Verrucomicrobiota bacterium
GAAACCCTGAACTTTCGCCAGCTCGGCTTTCTCTACGCAGTCGGGTTGGGATCATTTTTTGTTGGCTTGGCGGTCTTTCGAAAGCTCAAACCGGCTTTTGCCGACGTGTTGTGAGCGCTCCCACGCATGCCTGAGCCGGTCATTTCCCTGGTCGACGTATCCAAGACTTATCGCATCTGGGACACCCCGGCCGCCCGCCTCGTTGCGCCAATGAAGGAGGTCCTCGCAGGGGTCCTGCCTCCGAGTCTGAAATCCGCCCTCCGAGAAAACGCCAGGCGATCGTATCACGACGTCCATGCGCTTCGAAGGCTCTCGTTGGATATCCATCCAGGGGAATGTTTTGGCGTCGTCGGCCGGAACGGTTCCGGCAAGAGCACGCTTCTTCAAATCATCGCCGGAACGCTTCGATCCTCAACGGGAGAACTTCATGTTCGCGGAAGAATTGCCGCGTTGCTTGAATTGGGCAGCGGTTTCAATCACGACTTCACAGGACGAGAAAACGTCTACCTGTACGGGACGTTGCTCGGGCTTTCGAGGTCAGACATGGACCGGAAGTTTGAAGCCATCGAAGCCTTCGCAGACATCGGGGGATTCATCGACCAGCCGGTGAAAACGTACTCAAGCGGCATGGTGCTCCGGCTTGCGTTCGCGGTACAGACCTCCGTTGAGCCGGACGTCCTGATTGTCGACGAGGCTCTCGCCGTCGGGGATGTTCCGTTCCAGGCTAAATGCTACACGCGAATTCGCGACATCCGCGATCGCGGGGCGGCCGTCCTGTTCGTGACACACGATATCGGAACGGTACGTTCGCTCTGCCAGCGGGCGCTTTGGCTCAAGGACGGGGCGCCGGTCGAGCTGGGGTCTGCAGCCGATATTTGCGACGCCTACAACCGCGAATGCCTCCGTGCCATGGGCATGAGGCTTTCGGAAGCACCAGCCGAGGTCCCGACCTCAATCGAACCGCCCATCGCAATGGTTGATGCCGATTGGACAACCGAGGATCGCTCGAGTTTTCACGAGCTCTGCCAAACGCATCGCCACGGCGACGGGCCTGTCCGGATCCGAAATGTTTTTCTCGCAAACCTCAAGGGCCAGCGCGCCTCGTTTGTGGAATGGGACGAGGAGGTCGATGTGGTCTTCGTGTTGGGCTCGCGCGAAGGCTATACAGGGCCCTTCCAGATCGGCGTGGTGGCACGCACGCTTGAAGGCACCGAACTGCTCAGCGCTTCCGACCGCCTGCATAATGTTACGCTGGACCTGAGACCGGGCGAGGAACGCGCCGTGACTTTACGCGTCCAATTTCCTCTCAAAGCAGGACGCTACGGTTTGACGGCCGCCGTCTATCTGTTTCCGGACGATTCCCGGTTTGCCACCGGGACGTATGATTTCATGCGCGCGACAGCGTCCGACTTCATCTCGATCGCCGCCTTCTTTGAGGTCGCTCCGCAATTCAACCTCGGGATCTATGGTCCGGTGCATCAAGAAGCCGTCCTGTCCCTGAAGCCCAGAAAGGACTGAGGACGCTCATGAACCACGAACAAGGTCAGCGCACACCGGCAGAGATCGACACGTGTTTCGTTCCACATGTCGGTTGGATGGTCTACGAGAAAGGCGACGTCGTGCTGGAAGGATTGCGGGCCGGCGACTTCGAGTATGTTGAACAGGCACTGTTCTTTCGCCTCCTGCGAACGGGCGACGTCGTTGTCGACGGCGGAGCGCACGCCGGTCTCTTTACCCGAATCGCCGCGATGTGTATCGGTGAGTCGGGCCGGGTGCTCGCGGTCGAGCCCTCGCCACCCACCCTACCCTTGCTGCGAAGGAACACCGAAGGGTTGAGTCCGACCTGCGTATCCCTGCATGCTTTGGCGCTGGCGGCACACGAGGGAGAGCTTTCGCTTCACGTGGACGCACCGGGCAAGTCCGCTTACAATCATGTTCACCGAGGCGGGACGCCAGAGGACAGCACGCGGGTGACGGCCTGCCCCCTGACGGCGCTGTTGCGAGAAGCAGGCCTTGATCGCGTCGATCTTCTAAAGCTGGACGTTGAAGGCAGCGAAGTCGCTGTTCTCGAAGGCGCCCGGCCGCTTCTCGAGGCAGGAAAGATCGGCGCCATCCTGATCGAGTTCAATGAGGAGAACCTCCGGCGTCTCGGCTCGTCGTGTGTGGACTTGCAGGCTTCGTTGGCTGAAAGCGGATACACACTCTATTCGATGGACTCTTGCGACCTAAGCCTTTCCCCCGCAGGGCCGATTCGCGACGAGCGTTATGCAAACTTTCTCGCCACACGCGACGTGGGCACCGTGAAGCAGAGACTGGCCGAAACACCGCAGACTGCCCGGCAGATCGCTGATGACATCCTTGCACGTGGGGCCACGGTCGGAGCCGAACGCAAGCGCTTGCATGGTAACCTTGCGGATCAGAGGACCTATATTGCGACCCTTACCGCCGAAGCTGCACGCCTTGAGCGGGAACTCAACGCAGCACGAGTCGAGGGGAAGCGGCTGCAAGAACGACTTCACGAGCAAGAAAACTACATCATAACTCTTCGAATGGAAGGCGCGCGCCTGAAATCCGAGGCCACAACAGCACTCGATGAGAGTACACGCATGCGAAAAGTCATGGGAGAACAACGGACTTTGATCGATTCGCTTCAGCGTGAGGTTGCGCGTTTAGAGCTAGAGGGGAAGGCCGCTCGAGAAGGCGCAGATCGGCTGGCAAAAGAATGCCAGAAAATCCTTCTCTGCCAGAGTGAGGCCTCGGCAACCGCCCAAGCACACATCGACCGATTGCTAAACGAAAGTCAGACAGCAAGTTTACGGTCGCAAAAACACATTAATGAGTTGCTAGCGGAAAACGCGAGGATGGCGGAGGTGATTGGGGAACAAGACAACTACATCCGCCTCCTGAAGGAATCGTCCGAGAGAGCCCGTTCGGACGGAACGTTGCCACCACCGGGATGATGGAATCCGTATTCCCAGCCGTGTCCTCTGCAGGACAACCCACTGCGCTACCGGAGCGCGATCTTCTCATCACCGCCGTTGAGGTAAATGACCATCACGGGGTCGGCATCCTGCTTGAGCGACTGTTTCCCGACTCTTCGTCGTTTGTAACGATCCGAACGAGTTCACTTTATCAGGGCGCAACAACATTTGCAGGAAGTCATCACGAACTCTGCTCGCGCTTCCTTTCGCTCAAGGAAACGGAGGAGAATCTCAGTCGCATTCTCTCGCTCTATCGAATCCGCCGCATCCTCTGCGTCCCCTATTATCGGGAGGAATTCGTGCACGGCGTGCTGGCAAAGAAGCTCACACAGGCACCGCTTTGCACCTACCTGATGGACGATCAGAACGTGTTTGGGCGGCAAGTGCCTGACAGGTGGGTCGCCCGGCTGCTCGCGGATTCCGACCTCCGCCTTGGCATCTCCCCTGAGATGTGCCTCGCCTACGAAGGCAAGTATGGACATCGCCTGAGCCTGTTGCCCCCCGTGCTGGTGAATGTCACGAATCCCGTGCCGTGCTATTGGGCCGATGAGCCGGGAGAGCCCATCCGTGCTGCCATGCTGGGTAACGTATGGACAGACGCCACCCTCACCCGTCTCCGCAACGTCATGCGCGAATCCGGCCTCCAAATCGACTGGTACGGAAACGGCCCCAAGGCGAGTTGGCTTGAGGGCACGCCTGACGACTGGGAGCGCGATGGAATCCGCTGTCTCGGCCACCTTCCTGAAGCAGACCTAGTGGCGGCTCTCGCCGGTTATCCCTTCATCGTAATTCCCTCCGGGACGATGGCGGAAGACGACGATAACCCAGCCTTCTCCCGGCTGAGCCTGCCCTCCCGATTGTTGTTTTGCCACGCACGCGTGGATACGCCCGTGCTGGTGCTCGGCAGCCCGGACACGCCGGCAGGGCGACTGGTGCGAACGCTCAACTCAGGCATGTGTGCCGACTACACCACCGACAGCCTCCTCAAGGCATCCAAAATGCTCGCCAACCACGAGACGCGAACCGCCCTGCGGGCGGCGGTCCGGCGGATTGCCCGTCAGTTGGTCCTGCCCTCCGGAGGAAGATGGATATGGGAGACGCTTCAGTCCGGACCCAACCCGCCCGCTCCATTTCAGCAGCCTTTTGCCACCACGATCGCCCCGCCGCCCTGGCTAAGCAAAATTAAGCGCTTCTCACCGGTCGAAGAACGTCCGTTGCCGCTGTGTGGTCAGTCCCTAAGCGATATAGATCTTCCTGCATTCGAGGTTCTACGCGACTCCCATCATCGACTCTTGAGCGCCGAAGGTGTCCACCTCCCTCCCTTGGATGAGATTGATCTCCCCAACTTCATGGGGGCCACAAGTGCCTACTTGGCCGGCAAGTGCCTGCCGGCCGGCAGCGACCTTCTTTTGCTGGACCGCCACATCCCCCCAGCGCTGACACTCTTTTGTCCGAACATTCGAATCTGGCAAATTTCAGACCTAGAGTCATGGCAACGTGCAGGATATGCCGGAGACTCTCGTTTTCTGAAAGGTCCGGAACCGTATCCTGAAACGTTTCCTCAGTTTGACGGCTTCGTCAGCAACGGATGGCTAGGGGAACTAGCGGAAGATTACCATGCGCTTGAGGGGCTCGCGCTTTATTTGGACGCATGCAGCCGAACTCACGCTCTTCATCTGCACTTTTTCGCCGCAGTGAAGAATCCGGCACACTTCTGGCAGCCGCCTGCGTTCCATTATCTAGCACGACGCTTTTCCCCTCAGGCGAACGCGCCTTCCCTCGATCGCGTCCTCACCACCGATGATACGTTTACGCTGAGTCACCAGGCCTATGACCGCACCTGGATGCCTACGACGAAAAGAACCCAGTCCGAGTACGGATCGCCTTTGGGGCTGATGATTTGGTGGCGGAGAGGAGATCGTTTAAAGTGACAATGCCGTTTACACCGGCCGGTCACTGCTGCGATCTAGCCACCAAGCCGCACACTTCGAGACTCGCCCGAACAAATAATGCAAGGCTTTGACGTCCCCCTCCTCTTCCTGGTCTTCAACCGCCCCGCTGTCACGAGGCAGGTGTTTGAGGTCATCCGGCGGCTGCGGCCGACCCGGCTTTTCGTGGCGGCCGACGGGCCAAGACGCGATCGGCCAGGCGAGGACAGCCTCGTAGCGGAAACCCGCGAAATCGCGCTCACCATCGACTGGCCATGCGAATGCCGGACGCTCCTCCGCGAGGACAACCTCGGGTGTGGTCGTGCCGTGAGTGGTGCGATCTCGTGGTTTTTTGCACAGGTTGAGGAGGGGATCATTCTTGAGGACGACTGCGTGCCTCACCCCGATTTCTTCCCGTACTGCAAGGCCCTGCTAGAGCGATATCGCAACGAGCCCCAAGTGGCCTCGATCGCCGGAACACACTTCCTCCCGGATGTCCTGCCGCACCGTCAGAGCCACTATATCTCCAAGTATTTTCAAATGTGGGGCTGGGCGACGTGGCGTCGCGCCTGGAAGTGGTACGACTTCGAACTAAAATCGCTCTCCCCGACAGAATGGAGCCAGCTTCTCGACGTACGTCATCCAGTTGCAATGGAGGCCGGTTACTGGAGAGAGATCCTGCACGGAATCAAAGCGGGCGACATCGACACATGGGATTTCCAGTTCTTTTTCAGCTGTTGGCGCGAGGGCGCCAATCATGTGATGCCCGGGCGGAATCTCGTCTCCAACGTCGGCTACGGACCGGAGGCGACACACACCAACTTCACCAGTTTGATGGCCAACCTTCCCGTTCATCCCTTGACGGTGACCCCCGAACCCATCCCCCTTCATCCGCTCCCGGTGGTGGACAATCTCATCTTTTACCTGCGTTTTCTTGAGTCGCTAACCCAGACTTGGTGGTTTGAACAGGTGCTCTCCCCGGGGCGACAACTGGGAATTGCTCGCACGGAACTCGTTCGGAAAGATCGCCTGATCCGACAACTTGAACATGAAATCTCGGAAAAACGCCGCCAACTTCGCTCGGCCGCACGTGCATTAGCCGCTCATTCCGCCGCATCCTTGCGCACTTGAATCACCTCCCAAATTATGAACGTTCCCTCCCATTGGCCGGGGCCGGACAATATCGTCGATTTCTCATACTCAAAACTGGAACACTTCACGCTCTTCCGTGGCCTTCCGTTTCAATCATATAACATTGGCGACCCCGACCCGGCGATTTGCGACTTGAAGGTATACCAGGATTACCTGGTCTACTGCTTCATTCGTCGGAACGTACCGCCAGGTTCCAGGATCTTGGAAGTTGGCGGCGGCGACAGCCGCATCCTGAAACACTTCTCAAACGAATACGAATGCTGGAATGTCGACAAATGCGAAGGGCTTGGAAACGGACCCGTGAAGTTCACATCACCACACTATCGAATCATCTATGATTACATAGGGGCGTTCAATACCGAACTCAAAGATCGCAGCTTCGACTTTGTTTTCTCTATTTCCGCCCTGGAACACACTCCTGAGGATCAACCTACGCGTACGCACATCCTCAAGGACATCACACGCATCCTCAGGCCCGGTTGCCCCAGCCTTCATTGTTTCGACGCAATCCTGCGTCGCGAGCAACCATCATGGACCAATGGCCTCATCCCCTATCTCCAAGTCAACGCTCCTGTCCGCACAATCCTGACCCCGATCGAAACAATCCATTTGGACAAGGAGGCGTATTTCATGTCCGAAACAGCGTATGAGACAAACTGGATGCCGATAACTAAGGAAGCCTACGAAACCTTTGGCAGACCCTTTTCATACAATGTCGCCTGGTGGAATGAATGAAAACAGCAACAATCGCCCGGCCAATATAGCTGCCTCCTACGCTTCGATAGCTTGCTCATCATCCATTCACCGTGTACTCTCAGATGGCGACCACGTCTCAACCTGAATGCCACCCGCTACGACTGTATGCGGCGACGCTGATTGCCGGCATTGTCAGCGTACTTCTGGTCTGGGGCCAGTTCGCCGGGTTCTCAGGTAATTACGTTGCCGCAGGATCGCCCTGGTCTGCCCTATCGCTGATCGGAGTCCCGTCATCACTACAAATCGGACGTTATTTAGTCAGTGACACAAAGGACAGCTTGTTCTCCGCCATTCTGGCACCAGTGGCGACCGCCGCTCTTTGGTTGTCCCTTATTCACATAGCTGCGTTGCTTTCCGGATCATTCGCTGCTGCAGTGATGATCGCCGCGGGAATTCTATGCCTGATCGGAATCTGGACCGCGCGTTTCACCCCGCCCCTGCCCCAACTCACCAAGAGTCAATTCGCGGCGGTAAGCGCGATCGCGCTTACCGCCGCTGCAGTCATTGGACCAACTATATGGCTCCATGACTACCACGACAAACTTAACATGGGCCCCCAGGGGCATTTCAGCTACATTAGTGCCCTTGCGAACGACAAAGCTTACCCTCCGCGAGACATCGTATTTCCCACCGAGCTAAGAAATTACCACTTCGGCGTTCACCTCCCAATCGCCATCCTGATCTCCTGGACTGGATGGCGCGTTGATGTTGCCACCGATATCGTTGAGTTGATAACCTGGTCATGGTGCAGCTTGCTTTTCGGACTGACGGCGTACTGGCTATTCAAGCGAACACTCTGGGCACTGGCTCTCGGATCCATTGTTGGCCCCCTTGCCGGTGGCTGGAGCATGTTCAGCAGCATCGATCCCGCAAGAGGAGTGCCCGTCATTGGAGGGCAGATGCTTCAGGTGCCGTTTGCCAGTTTCTTCTTCCAGATGCCGTTCTCCTTGGGCACCTGCCTCTTTCTCACTTCCATTATCATTCTCGCGGAATCCGCATCGTCCCGAGCTGGGTGGCGCAGGCTCGCGGCCCTTGCTGTATTATTGATCGCCCAAGCTAATACAAATTCTATTCTCTTTGTAGTCTTTGCCGCCGGCACCAGCATATGCCTTCTATGCTCCCTCATATACAGGCCGTCCTCGGCAATGCCACCAACAAGGGCGGACGTTACGGGCATACTGGCGACAATAGCAGCTACCTGCATGCTCTTCTTCGCGTTAAATGGTCTTTGGCGCTCCCTCGCCGGAGGCGCCCAGTCCCCTTCGGTGATTCGTCTTACACTGTCGGGATTTACCGGTGACTGGCCCACGTCGATACTTTACTTTGCTGAAGTTTACGGCGCATTGATTCTTCCGATTCTCTTTCTCGTCCTGTCGGGGAGTCTTGTTGGATTTACCAAAGAATCGCGAGTTATGCGCCGGTTCTTCTTGTGGACAATTACAGGGTGCCTCGTTATATACAACACATTCACGCACACACAGACTTGGGATATCATTAAGTTCTCCTCCGCTGCACAGATTCTCGCAAGCGTCGTCGCCTGCGGAATGATCATAACCCTGGTACGCCGGCCCACCTTCTTCCGCCTGGTTGCAGGAACCTGCTTGCTGCTTGCGACGATCTGGACGCCGGCACGGTCGATTTTCGCAACGAATAAAGCACTTTACGGACAAACATCCACACACGGAAGCGGTCTCCGATTTGATCAGGCTGTCATCCAGGGTGAATCATGGCTTCCCCGACTCACTTCGGATCTACGCAGCCGAGCGAGTGCAAAGGACGTAGTTTATGCGGAGCCCGAGACCGAGAGGTTGCTTGCCCTGTTAGGCGGCGTGCCCGTTTCACGTCCCACCGGCTGGGAACCAGTTTTTGGGATCAATCGCAAGCTGCTCGATGATCGGATCGAACTTCTGGAATCGCCGGGCCTCACACCACGACAATTGTCCTCAGGCGGTGTTCAATGGATGGTACGTTCCCCCCGCGGCACAGGAATTGACCAACTTCTGGACACTTGGGTCGAAAAGGGCTCGGCAGTCGTCGTTTCGACCCACGGCAACGCGATGATTCTTGCCCCCAGCACAACGGAACCATCCACCAGCAATTGATGGACAAGAAGGCGCCATGAACCTCTTCCGAAGCATCCAGGCCCGTCTCCTGCACTTCTTCACTCCGTACACGCTCGCTCCTCTTGCCTTCGTTTTGCTGGTTTCGTTTGTGGGCAATTATCTCTTCTTGGGCGACTTCGGAATCTACGAGGATGATTATTTCTTCACCACTCCAGCGTATGGATGGTCTTGGCACGATGCCTGGGCTCACATCAAGAACGCATGGATAACGTGGCCCCAAGGAAGGCCAGTCGGTTTCTCCCTCACCCATCTCCTAGGCTACATTTCGAGCCGTTTCGACTCTCTGACGCAAGGGTTCCTGATTGGCTGGGCGCTCCATGCCACAAATGGGTGGCTGCTCTATCGATTGTTACAACGGTGGGCATCCCTCCCAGTCGCGTTGTTCTGCTCCGCAGTGTTTCTGCTTTATCCCGCGGATGGCTCACGAATGATATTGATGCTCCGCATCTTCCAAGTCCTTAACATTACCTTCATTCTGGCAGCACTCCTTCTCTATCTTAATAGAAGGTTTGTCCTGAGCTACCTGCTTGCTGCCGCCTCCTTCCTGACTTACGAGCATTACTACCTGCCATATTTGATCGCGCCGCTCCTCGTCCGGAACCTATCTGAACTCCGGGCCGCCAGAGTGGCGACTCATGTGTTGCTGTTTGGTGCGATACCGGCGTCTTTGTTAGCACTCCGGAAGCTTCTTGGGGAGTCTAGGGCAGCCGACATACTGTCTGATCCGGCCCAAGCTTGGTCCAAGATGGTTTCAGCATGCTGGTCCGGTACAATGACCGCAATTGAATCCTTGGTCTTCAGGCCTTTCGACGCCGCATTCAATTCCGACCCACTCCAGTGGTTCTTTATGATATTGACGGCCGCATGCTTTGTTCTCGTCGGGGCCAAATTGGCTTCATTACGCGCAGCCGAAGCATCCGATGCAACGCACGATCCGCGCCTTGCTCCCGTAATCCTTCTCGCAGGATTCACATGCCTGGCCTTCAGCTACTCTCTCGCGTTTCGTACCGACAACTACCCGCCGGTGATGAACTTGGGAAGAATCTCGGGGTTTCATGCCCCTGGATCGATTGGCGCAGCTCTGGCATTGGCTGGTGCTGGCATATTATGGCTCCAGCACGCCCCGAGGTTGCGCAAAGCACTCCTAGCCGCAGCTGCCGGATACCTCGGCCTGCTTGTTTCGTGGGGAATCGAGGTCCAACGAGTAGATTACGTAGCGCATTGGCAGCAGCAGAGATTGTATTGGGACGAGATATTGGCCAGTTCCGGCGAGTGGCAGCCCGGCACTCCCATCATCGTTGATATTGATGGCGGAGACGGGCCTGCATTATCAACACCCGGCTTTCCGTATTATTGGCTGGTCAACTATCCTCCACTGGCGACACCGGTCTTCCTCGCGCCTCACGAAAGGGCTAATTTAGCACCGCCCGATAAACCCGAGAACCAACTACCCCGTGTTTTCGGCTATTCGCAAACGATGACGCTCACCGAGCTGGATTTCGGCTTAAGAATCGAAACCCCAGGATGGCTGCCGGCTGATCTTCGACCAACGATACGGAATGGTGAATTTATACTATACATCATGCGCAATGGCGCGATCACGCGGAGCGAGGAACAATGGTTGACTCCCTCCGGGGCTTTTATGCCCAAGCGGCGGCCCGCTGATATTCCTCCCGAGAAGAGCTATTCACGTCTTTACCATATTCTCTTCGATGAAGAGACGCGATGGCCATCAATAATAAGGGCCAAGAACTATCCACATTGAATCGGCTCAAACGACATTAGAATGAAGTCACCTGTGCTAATCTCACGTCCACCGCCTGCGCTCTTGTCACTCGTTTTTCCCATTTACAACGAGGAAGAGATGCTCCCCACCCTTCGTTCATCCTTGGAGACGTGGCGCCCCACCTGTCAATGTGCTACCGAGATAGTTCTAGTAGATGACGGTTCCACCGATGCCAGTTTCATCCTCCTTGCTGATTGGGCGCGGACGGATCCCTCGGTAAAGGTTATCTCACTCAGCAACAACTTCGGCCATCAGGCGGCGGTCACCGCGGGCCTTTTTTGCGCTAAGGGAGCTGCCGTCGCCATACTTGACGCCGACCTCCAGGATCCCCTTGAAGTCATTCCTTCCATGATTGAACGGTACTGCCAGGGCTACGACGTCGCCTACGGCCAACGTCTCTCCCGCGAAGGAGAATCCCTCTTTAAGCGTTTCACCGCCTGGTCCTTTTATCGAGTTATGCGTCTTTTTGTTCACCCAAACCTGCCCAGCGACACCGGTGACTTCCGCCTAGTGTCGAGACGCTGCCTAGATGCCATACTTCAACTAAACGAGACCCATCGGTTCCTGAGAGGCTTGTTTACGTGGGCAGGCTTTCACCAAATTGCGGTTCAGTACCATCGCCGGGCACGCCCCCATGGCGAGACAAAGTATCCTTTGCGCAAGATGCTTAGGTTCGCATGGAACGCTGCCCTCTCCTTCTCTGTGGTACCGATCCAGCTGATCTCAATTACCGGGTTCTTCGTGGCAACATTTGGCTGCGCATATGGAGTATATTCGGTAATCCGACGGATCGTCTGGCAGGACACCGTTCCTGGATGGACAACGCTCGTCGTGCTACTCTCCCTCGTTGGAGGCGCTATTCTACTGGCCCTCGGTATAATCGGCGAGTACGTTGCCCGAATTTACGAGGAAGTGAAGAAACGCCCGCTTTTTGTCGTTCGCGAGAGCTTGAATATCACCCAATAATCCCATGCCGGATAGCCAGAAGATTCATCAAAAGGAGAAAGACTTCCACGATTCATGGGCCGACTCAATGTCGATGGATGACATTCGGGTCGAAGAGGCGTTCGAGTCCCCGCTTGCTCTAGAGAATCGATTCATTATGTCAATCCTTGGAAATCTCAGAGGACGTAAAGTGCTCGATATCGGTGCAGGACTTGGGGAGGCATCGGTTTATTTCGCAAAGCAGGGTGCCATCGTGACGGCAACAGACATTTCTCCGGGAATGATGGCACTTGCCGAACGCCTAGCTGCCCATCATGGTGTACACATCAACACGCTGGTTGGGCCCGCGGAGAATCTTCCCGCTCCCGAGAACAGCTTTGACGTAGTGCATGTTGCGAACACCATCCACCATGTCACTGACAAGGAATCTCTACTGAGGAACGCACGCAAGTATTTAC
>CAZRGY010000060.1:12139-13253 GCA_964599715.1 uncultured Verrucomicrobiota bacterium
GGGAGGAATATTCATTTCGTGGGATCCGTTGAAATACAATCCCGCAATAAACGTGTATCGGCGAATGGCAATGGGAGTGCGTACAGAGGACGAACTACCACTTGGCATTGGCGATTTGCGGCTGGCTCGTAGATTTTTCCCAGACGCCAAAGCCCGCTGTTTCTGGATTTCCGGACTGACGATCTTCCTAAAATACTATTTCATAGATCGTGTACACCCTAATAACGATAGATATTGGAAACGTATATATCGGGAATCCGATTCGAGTCTTCGGTGGTGGAAGCCGTTTGGCGCTTTTGATAGGTTCTTGACCAGGGTTCCTATGTTGAGATGGCTGGCGTGGAATGTTGTCATTTACGGGCATCGTTGATGCCGAAACGCTCTCCGCCTCCGGTTACTGTCCATGGAATAACTGGACGTCGAAGATCAGCGAGATCCGGCCCAGCCGTACTTTCGACCGGCTGTACAATCGTAAACTAATACCACGAAGCCGTGTTTCGAATGGTCAGGCCGTCCATGAGCCACGCTCCCACGTCGCCGTTGGCGGAGTTACGCCAAATAATGTCGGACTTCCCGTCGTCGTCTAAATCCGCGAAGAGATGCGGCCTCCAACCTCCGGACCCATTAAGGATAACACTATTATCAATCAGCTGGGTCCCATCCATCAACCAAATTGACACTGCGCCACTACTGATGTTTCGCCACAGGAAATCGGAGCGGCCATCATTATTGAAATCAGCCGACCCGAGCAGACCCCAGGTGCCTGGACCGACCAGATACTGACTGGTGATCAAGCCGAGACCATTCATAAGCCAGTTGGCGGCAGAGCAAGTGGAGGTATTTACCCACTGGATGTCGTCGCGGCCATCTCCATTGACATCTCCGAAATCTACCGGGAGCCAATCCGGCTGATCTCGGAGCAAATAGTTAGTCACAGTATATATCAGGCCGTCCATCAGCCAAGCCGACGCGTCGCCTGTGACAGGATTCCTCCACACCAAGTCAGCCTTTCCGTCTCCATTCAGATCCGGGGTGCCTATAATTCTCCAATCCGTAGGCCCGTTCAATAACATCGAACTGCCTGCCCATGCCGCGCCATTCATCAGCCACGCTG
>CAZRGY010000061.1:0-13199 GCA_964599715.1 uncultured Verrucomicrobiota bacterium
GCATCGTTCATCCGCTTACACGTCTCCGTCAGCCCGGCCAAATCACCGATGACATCCAAGCCGCCTTCCGTCGTCACCTCCTGCCGCTTCTCCGGCACGAGACACACGATGTCCGGCTTGAGCTTCAGCGCGATCTCCACGATCTCCGGATAGTTCGCCATCTCCAGATTCAGTCGCGTCTTGATGCGTTCGCGCAAGAGCTTCACATCGCGATCCTGGATATGCCGCCGATCCTCACGCAGATGCGCCGTGATGCCGTGAGCACCCGCCTCTTCACAGATGAGCGCCAAGGCAACTGGATCGGGTTCCCCCCGGCTTTGCCCGCGATACCGTGCTTCACGCAGCGTGGCCACGTGATCGATGTTCACCCCGAGTTTCAACATATCAATTTTTGGGTGCAGGTGGACCTGCGGGAATGGACGGCATCCCCAGCGTCGGCGCAGCTTGTTCGTCCCATTGGGGAAAGCTCTTCTGATCCAGCCAGCGTGTCAGGAGATATAGCTCAAACCCAGTAAACCCGGCTGGAGAATTACGCAGCACCTTGATCTCGTCAGATTCAGCCAACTGCGCCTCCGTAACAGTATTCCCTAACTTCGGCGCCATGGAGCGCAACCATTGATAGGGCACGGCGCTATTGGCCACCGGCAAACGATTGGCCGACATGAAGAGCAAAGGTGAAAATTGGATCCACTGTGTCAAACGCGCCTCGGTGATCTCCCAATCGTAGTAAATGCTGTTGGTACGCCCCACGAACTGCTGTAGCAGCTCAGGCGGCAGATTGGTCGAATTCGGCGACATGGGAAAGAAACCAAAGACCAAGTGATCATCCTTCGGCTCCGGAGCCGCCTTTAGGTACGGCACAATGACCGGCAACCCGGTCCAGGTCAGCTCATTTGTCCGGTTCGATATCTGCCCGGCTAACCGGTTACTGATGACGCCGTTGAAATCGTTCATCCACCGATCCACCGAAGTCTGCACCAGATTCGATGCGCCTGCCGCCGGGAAGGCAAAGAAGGTCTGGAAAGGCACGTCCGATTGCGCCCAAGTATATAATTGCTGAGGCGCACTCTTCAGGCGCAAGGGCTTCAACCAATCTTGTCGCGACCACCAGCCGCCGATCCCTTGCAAGGCTGTGAAGCTGATGACCGGGTCTTGGATGGTATTCGTCGGCACCTGCCAAGGTTGTGGCACAAAGCCCAAGGCTTGCGGGAACTTAAGGCTAAGCCGGCTTGTCTGATTCTGCCCCTTACCTGTCATCGTCAGCCGGATATAGGGCAGTTGCTCCGGTGACATCACACCGACAACATGAGGCAGCACTTTCGTGTCTAATTCCAAGGCCAGCCAGGCATTAGTCTCCAGCCCGGTCTCGCTTTGAGCCAAGACACCCCAGTCATAACCCGTTTCCGCCCGCTCCACGGTCACCCAGCTATCCTTCATCCCGTAGCGATAAGTCGCCTCGTCGGAGTATCCCGCCATCACCGCTGTATCTGTGATATTAGTGAGGGGTATCTTGTTGATCAATTCCCCCCGCACAATCAAGGCATAGAGGTTCGCCGTCCAGAGACCGGTATGCTCCACCGGGATCTTCACCGACACGCGCCAGCGTAAAGGCGATCCACTCACCCACTCCACCTTGGATTCATAGTTGAGCACATCCTCGAGCAATGGCTTCAATTTCAGTGCCTGATCCACGTTGGTCGCCGCTTCAGGAAACAAGAGGACGGGAAGATTGCTCGCCAACTTCGCCAGGGTATTGCTCCGCACCAGCGCCGATTCCGGCAGGGACAACACATCTTTCAGGCTGGTCCCTTCAGCGCTGCTGGCAACGGCAAGTAAGCCCAGTGAATGCCATCGCATCAAAGGCTTCACCGCTGGTGTGACCGGAGCAGCGGCAACCGGGGCCACTGGCGTAGCCGCGGGCTGGCCAGTGGGAGCCGCAGGCTGGCAACCACCTCCGAGTAACACGAGCAAAAAGGACACGACAACCGTCCAAATTCGATTCATAGACGGCCATTGGTTGCCACAAACCCACAGGATACGCAAGCAGCTGGGTGCAAAAAAGCCGCCTGAAAAGGCGGCTTGAAATGCTTTATTATTACTCTGGAAAAGGCACCGGCTCAGTTGCCGATCTCGTCTTGGCGAAGCTGGGCACTCTCCGTGACCCGCAGCCAGAGCACGTTACGGATGTCTTCGTGCACCGGAGACTTCACTTTGCTCAACCACTTCTGGGCCTCACCATAACGGGCAGCCATGTAATTGACTCGACCAAGATTTAGGTAAACCTCTTCGAGATCCACCGAGGAATCCTTCTCCGCCAAGGCGAGCACACGCTCCCATTCCATCAAGGCTTCTTCCGCCCGGAACGGCCGCACCGCGTAGTGCATCTGGGCCAGCTCCTTGGCGAGCTCAAAATTCTCAGGCTCAAGGATGCGTGCCTTGCGATACTCACGCAGAGACATATTGAACACTTGGGCCTCGTCCACGCCAAAGAACTCCTTGGCATCTTTGCGATACATGAAAAGGCTTGTGGCCAGATTCCGGTGATAAGCTGCCTCATGGGGCATCAGACGCACCGCGCTCATGAAGCACACAAACATGTTGGTCACCGGGCCGCTGTGGCCATACTCATTGCCCCAGTCGTTCCAGTATTCAGCCGCATCCTTGGGAGTATACGTCGAAAGATCTTCCTCAAACGGGCTCACCACCCCGCGCACATTACCGGTGAACTCAATCTTGCCTGCCGGCTTGGAACTCGCCGAAGGGCTCAGCACAGCCAGAATGACAATCGCGACCGCGATAAACACCGCCGAGCGCTTCAGGATACTAAATAAGTCTTTAATCATTTTAATCGGCCGGCTGGCGACCATTACGCTTACTAAGACGCCATCGTCCGTCAAAGGTTACACCAACCATCAGCCAAAGTTTCGTTAGCAACAACCCTGCCAATAGCCCATTCTGCCTATCCACATTCTGATCTGTTTTTACCGAGCAACCTCAGCCACTTGACTTCCACCGACCGTCCATCTCTTATCCAACTCAAGTGACAACCTTTAACTACCTCATTTGAAGCAAGTTAAAGAAAAAACCAAAAGCCGAATCCCGCACCAAAACAGACTGCTCTCAAACCTGTTTTGGCCCATCAGCTCTGGATAAAACTAACCGCTGAAACCCGCAAAAAAATCCACCTAAGGCTAGATTTGACCGCCTTGATGAAATGATTATTCAGTAAAAACACTTAGTCCTGTTTGGTGTATTCTGCATTCTGCTGGCATCTGCCCCGGGGTCTCTTATCCTGCAGTCCAGTTCCCGGGAGGAATTGACGGGGGCAAGCCGATCTATGTGGTTGAATCTGCTGTATCTCTTTGCCGGTCTGGCGCTGATCATCAAAGGTGGTGATCTCTTCGTTTCCTCCAGTGTCCGCATCGCCGAGATGTTGCGCATGCCCCGCGTCGTGATCGGTTCCACTTTGGTCAGCCTGGCCACGACCACCCCAGAACTGGTCGTCTCCATCCTGTCAGGATTGAAAGGCGAAAGCGGTCTCGCAGTGGGAAATGCCCTCGGCTCCTGCATCTGCAATATCGGCCTGATCCTTGGGATCATGGCGGTGGCCAAAAACATTGAGGTCAACTTCCGCTCTTTGCGCTCACCCATGTTTTTCATGGTCGGCTGCGGTTTGCTCCTGTTAATCCTTTCTTTGGATCTGACACTGGACCGCTCACAAGGACTGCTGTTGCTCGCCTTGGGTTTTGGATACTTTAGCTTCGACTTTTGGCGGAATCTAAAGCGACCAGCCAGATCGGCCTTGCAGGAGGCCAAAGCCATCGAGGAGGAGAAAGTGTCTGGAAACCGATGGTTAAAAAGCAAAGCCGGAACCGTCGCCGTTTTTCTCTTAGGTGCCATACTGGTCACCATCGGCAGTAAACTGCTCGTGGATGGGGCCGTCGGCGTGGCTGAAGCTTTGGAGATACCGCCACTGATCATCGGCCTCACCGTGGTGGCTGTAGGTACGTCCTTGCCTGAACTGGTTACCGCCATCACCTCCGCCCGGCAGAATGTTTCCGATCTGGCCGTGGGCAATGTGCTGGGGGCGAACATCGCCAACCTTACCTTCATAGTCGGCTCTGCCTCCGGGCTCCATGACGTCACCCTGACCCGTGCCAATCAAAGCTTCAACTTCCCCGCCCTGCTCGTTTTCTTCGGGATGCTCTACTGGCTGATGCGCTCCGGAAAGACCATCACCCGGCGAGAGGGAGCCATGTTATTGGTGGCCTACAGTATCTATCTGTCAGTCCTGATGCTGGTGGCCCTATCCGTCAGGCTGTAAGTACCTGCCTATAAGCTGACTCGCCAGAAACTTTATTTTTGGCGGAATCTATGCTCTATTATGGGTGAGATTCAGTCGGCAGTTCCTCCTGCGATGAGTCTCGGGCGGCAGGCTATGGTTTGTGTGTTACCATGCGGCCGCCCTTTACGCGTGCCTGCCTCTCGCAAATCACTTAGAGCGTTTTGAAAAATAATGTAGCCGATTGGAGCGAGAATTTTTGCGTTCTGGCGAGGCTTCGGTGAAGGAGCAGGTTTGCAAGACCCTGTGACTGAGCCGAAACGAAGCCAGAACTCAAAAAGACCGCTTACTCGCCACTTCACCAAGCGGCTACAGGATTTTTTAAACCGCTCTAACGGCCAGAAACTTGCGTAGTTTGGCTTCCAGTTCGAGCACCCGGATCGGCTTAGGCAGGTAATCATCCAGACCTGCATTAAGGCATTTTTGCCGGTCCGATTCCATGGCACTCGCCGTCAGTGCAATCAGATGCGGACGCTTGGCTCCATTCGCATTGGCGATCACTTTGGACGCCACTTGATACCCGTCCAACTCAGGCATCTGAATATCCAACAGCACCAAGTCATACTCTTTTTTTGCCAGCATCTCGATGACCTCACGACCGTTTTTCGCCGTGTCTGGCTGGTAGCCCATGCGGGTCAAAAATGCCGTGGCCACTTTCAAATTCACGACATTGTCATCCGCCACCAAAATGTTTCCGGGGTGCTTATCCGCCAGCAAAGCTGCACCCGCAGCTTTGCCGGCCGCTGAATCTTTCGCCGCAGGCGTGCTCTGTATCACCCGGATCAACGTCTCCACCGTCGCTTGCCGCCGGATAGGTTTGGAGACAGACGCCTTGATCGCCGCATCCACCGCCAACCGGGAATTCGTCAGCAGCACGGGACGGGCCTGTTGGAAAGCCGTCAGCCCTTGCAATCGCTTCCATTGCTCAAAGCCATCCGCACCGGGTAACTGATGATCTAGTAGAACTAAATCAAATCCGGCGCTCTTGCCCCCGATCTGTACTGCTGCTTCCAACGAATCAGTGGCCTCCACTTCCATGCCCCACAATCGCCCGTACTGCTCCACTATCTGGCGATTCACGGCATTATCCTCCACCATCAGCAGACGTTTTCCTTGCAGTGCTGGCTGCGCCTTGCGCCACATCGAGATTTCGTGAGTAACGGGCTCACCTTTGACAGTGAAATGAAACGTGGAGCCTTGCCCTTCTACACTCTCCAACCACATACGCCCGCCCATCATCTCAACCAATTTCTTACTGATGGCCAACCCCAAGCCGGTACCACCAAAATGCCGTGTCGTCGTGTTGTCCACTTGGGTGAAGGACTGAAAGAGCCGCGATATCTTGCTCTTGGGGATACCCATGCCCGTATCTTGCACGGAAAAATGCCACTCTCCTTTTTGCTGCCCTTTTTCCAGCCGGACAATCACTCCACCCTTTTCCGTAAACTTCACGGCATTGCTCACCAAATTAATCAACACTTGGCGTAGCCTCGTACCATCTATGCTCACAAAGTCCGGCACCTCTTCATCCGCCAGATAGCCGGTATCAATCCCCTTTTCCGTTGACTTGGGGGCCAGCAATTCCATGGCTTCCGCCACACACCGGCGCAATTCAACCGGATGCGGATCCATCTCCATCTTGCCGGATTCGATCTTGGAGAAATCCAAGATGTCATTGATAAGCGCGAGCAACGCATCTGCACTGGTGCGGATAGTGTTCACGAAATCTCGCTGCTCATCATCCAGCCGGGTCTCCGCCAGCAGCGTCGTCATGCCGATGACGCCGTTCATCGGCGTCCGGATTTCATGGCTCATGTTCGCCAGAAATTCTGACTTTGCCCTGGTCGCTTCCAAGGCCGCATCCCTCGCCTTGCCCAATTCCACTTCCAATTGCTTGCTCTTGGTAATGTCCCAATTGACTCCGACAATACGGACCGGTTTCCCTTGAGCGTCCTTTTCCACCAATGCCCGGGCCTGCAATATCCTGGCGTTGCCATCCGGCAGGTTCACTTGGAACTCCACGGAATAATCTGCCCCCTGCTCTAGCGTCGCCTTCAATGCCTCACCGACTTTCTCCACGTCGTCCGCGTTGACGCGTGCCACCCAATCCTCAAAAGTTACCTGCTTTTTGTCCGGAGGATAATCATACAGGCTCAGCATTTGGGCATCCCATCTGTGCTGGTTGGTCTCCAGATTCCATTCCCAGATGCCCATGCCGGCAGATTTCGTGGCTAACAATAACCGCTCAGCCATTTCCTGCTTATCCCGTTCCGCCACCCTGCGTTCCGTCACATCCCGATAAATTCCGCGCGTCTCCACCGGCTTGCCGTTCTCCATCCGGCAATTCACGCTGCCTTCCAAATCCACCAACCGACCATCCTTGGCTTTGAAGACGGCTTGCACCGGACCGATATCCTCACCAGCCATCAATCTCTGAAAGCTTTGCAGACAATGCTCCCGGCACTCAGGCGCCATCAGGTCGAACACGGTCAGCTTTTTCAGCTCTTCATCTGAATACCCAAGGGTGTCACGCCAGCGCCGGTTCACGTATAGAAACCGTCCGTCCCGATCCACACTTTGAATCAAGTCATTGGCGTTATCCAAAAAATCAGCGAGCCGGGCTTGCGCTTCCTCGACCTGCTTGCGAAAGCGCTTTTCGGCCCGCATCACCCGGCGCATTTCGATCTGTCCCATCACCTGCCGGCTCAAGGCCTGCAAGGCTTCCTTCTGCGCTTCCGTCAATTGACGTGGCACCCGGTCGATCACACATAATGTGCCGATGGCATAGTTGTCACTCGTCACCAGCGGCACTCCGGCATAAAAACGGATATTCGGATCACTCTTCACCAGGGGATTCGTCGCAAAACGGTCATCTTTCACCGCATCCGGCACGCTCATCACATCCCGGTCATGAATGGCGTAGGAACAAAAGGCCACATCGCGATGCGTCTCCGGGACATCCATGCCCACCTTGGATTTGAACCACTGCCGGTTCTCGTCGACCAGGGAGATCAGGGAAATGGGCACGCCACAGATGTGCGCGGCCAAGAGGGTCAGGTCATCAAAATCCTGCTCTGCCTCAGTATCAAGGATTTGGTAGCCATAGAGGGCTTCCAGCCGCTCTTTTTCATCAGCGGGAAGGGGCGCAGGTTTGGAACCGGGTACAGGCATGCTAAAGTTATCGTCTGTAAAAACTTGCAGCGAATGATGGTATCAAATGAAGAGGTAATCAAACCTCACTTCGCTTTTTTTGCAGTTCCTGTCGCAACTCTTTCAACGACAATGTGTTGACGACGTCCTTTTTTGTGAGCCAGCCCTTGCGGGCAATGCCTGCACCCAGCCGCAGAAAGCCCGCATGTTCGTGCCGGTGCGCATCACAGTTCACCACGCATTTCACGCCTTTGGATTTCGCGTATTGCCACAAGCGCCAGTCCATATCGAAGCGATAAGGGTTCGCATTCAGTTCGATCCAGGTACCAGTGGCGGCACAGGCATCGATGATCGCCTGCTGGTTCAGTTTGTAGGGTTCACGCTCCAAGAGCAGTCGTCCAGTGAGGTGACCGATCATGTGCACATAGGGATTCTCCACCGCCCGGATGAGGCGCTTGGTGTTATCCGCCTCATCACTGCCCGGCACATGCAGACTGGCCACCACCACATCCAGCTCGGCCAACATATCGTTCTCAAAATCAAGCCGCTCCTTGAGCACATCCACCTCGGAGCCGGTCAGCAAACGGAACTCCTCGCCTTCATCCTCCAGCTTCTGGTTGATAGCTGCGACTTCCTTGATCTGTTTGCGCAGACGTTCCGGGTCCAGACCGTTGGCCTGAAATGACGCCCGGCTGTGATCGGTGATGGCCCAATACTCGCAACCGATCTCGTTCATGTGCGCAGCGATATCTTCCAAGGTATTGCGTCCATCGCTCCAGTTGGAGTGGTTGTGCAGTGAGCCTTTCAGGTCTGTCCATTCAAGCAGGCGTGGCAGCTCATTCTTCTCCCCGGCAGCAAACTCGCCATGGTCTTCGCGCAATTCCGGTGCGATGTAAGGCAGTTCAAGGGTGTGGAAAATCTCCTCTTCGGTCTCACATGCCACCAACAGTTTGGGATCGCGCGTTTCTTCCTTGGAACGGAACAAACCGTATTCGTTCAGGCGCAGGCCGCGTTGGATGGCGCGCTGGCGCATCACGATGTTGTGCTCTTTGCTGCCGGTGAAGTAAGCGAGCGCAAAAGGAAACTCCGCATCCGTCACCACCCGCAGATCCGCCTGGATGCCGCCCTCCAGAATAACGCTGGATTTGGTATCACCTTTGGCGAGGACATTGATGACTCCAGGCAAATTGGTAAAGTAATCGATGACCTCGATGGGGTTCTTGGACGAAGCCAGAAAATCGATATCGCCGATGACCTCCTTGAAACGGCGCAAGCTCCCGGCCGTGCTGCACCGGATGACATCCGGATGATCACGCAAGGCTTCCAAGATCGGCTCCGAGGCGTAGATCGCATCCACGATGCGATGCCGTGAGGCATACTTCCGTTTGAAATCGATGGCCTCTAATATCTTGGTCTGGGTCTTCTCGCCAAATCCGTCCAGCTCCGCCACTTTTCCCGCCTTGCAAGCTTCTTCCAGTTTCTCAATGGAGTCGATGCCCAGTTTGTCATGCATCGCCTTGACCTTCTTCGGGCCGAGGCCTTGGATATCCAGCATCTCCACCATGCCGGCCGGGATGGAGGCTTTCAGCTCTTCGTAATATTTCAAGCGGCCCGTAGTGACCAGTTCGGCGACTTTCTGCTGGAGCGCTTCACCAAACCCCTTGATCTCGCCCAGGCGTTCTTCCGCCACCATCTTCTCCAAAGGCTCGCTCAGGCTTTCCAATGCCCGGGCCCCATTCACATATGCCCGGGTCTTGAATGGGTTCTCGCCCTTCAGTTCCAGCAGCACGCCGATTTCCTGCAAAATCTCTGCCACCTGATCTTTGTCCATTGCCATGCTGTTAAGGTACACACCCGCCCGAATCTGCAAATCCGAAAACGGTGACGTTTCAAGGAGGCGCCTCGCCTGTTGAACTGCCCGACCACTTCCTCTAACGTGCGGGAACTTGATGAAACAAACCGCCACCACCTTGCCTGTCGCCCTGACCATCGCCGGTTCAGATAGTGGTGGTGGAGCGGGCATCCAGGCGGATTTGAAGACCTTCGCCGCCCTTGGCACGCACGGCACCAGCGCCATCACCTGTCTGACCGCCCAGAATCCAAAAGCCGTCACTGGCATTCAGGCGGCTAGTCCAGCGATGGTCAAAAAGCAGATCGAGGCGGTCTTCGCGGAATTGAAGCCCGCTGCCGTGAAGACCGGGATGCTTTTCTCCACGCCCATCATCCGCGTCATCACCCAGTTTTTCTCCACCGGCAAACGCCCGCCGCTCATTGTGGACCCCGTGATGATTGCAACCAGTGGTGCGAGTCTGTTGAAACCTTCCGCCATCAAGGCCGTGCGCGAAGAACTGCTGCCGCTCGCCACTCTGGTCACGCCGAATCTGGATGAAGCTGCCCTGCTGGTGAATCGTCCCTTGGCCAGCGTGGAAGATCTCCGCGCGGCCGCCCGTGAGATCTTTGAGACGTATGGCTGCGCCGCTCTCGTCAAAGGAGGCCATCTGAAGTCCAGCCGCGAAGCCATCGACATCTTTTTCGATGGGCAGAACGAATTTCTCCTGACCGCGCCCTTCGTCCGTGGTGTCTCCACGCACGGCACTGGCTGCACCTATTCCGCGGCCATCACCGGCTATCTCGCGCTTGGTTGCGATCTGCCCCTGGCCGTCCAGCTCGGCAAAAACTTCATCACCCAAGCCATCGCCCAAAACCAAAAGGCCGCCCGCCACTCGGTGCTGAACTGTTTCTGGGAACAATAGGCTCTACAGGGCAAATCAGTTGGCCAATTGCTTTGTGTGTGAACACAAAGGTGGTATCTTGCGTCAGAGGATTAGTCATGGATTGGATCCATCTCCATCTGGCCCTGAATCACGTTCCCGTCTTGGGCACGCTTTTTGTGTGCCTATTGCTTATCACAGCAGTCGTGAAAAAGGACGACAGCCTCAAACGCCTGAGCCTCTGGTGGACGGTGGCCTTGATGCTCATTTCCATTCCGCTCAAGTTCACGGGCGACAAGGCGGCTGAAGCTGCCGAGAACGAGCCCTGGATGATCTCGACGTATGTGATAGCCCACGAACAGGCGGCGGACCAGGCCACCACCGGCATCTTCCTGATGGGTATCGCCGCGATCATGGCCTTGGTCATCGCGCGCAAAGCCCGTCCCATAGTCACCTGGTCCATGATGCTCACCTTAGGGCTCGGCCTGCTGACCTTTGCCCTGATGGCCCGGGCTGCGAACCTTGGTGGGCAGATCCGTCATACAGAGATTCGACCGGAACTCATCGTGGCTCCTTAATCTGCAGTTCCTTTCGCACCTGCCCCTTGCCCTGCGGATTCTCCTTCCGCTATTCTACCACCATGAACCGTCTGCCTGCTTTGTTGCTCTCCGTATTTGCTTCCAGCGCCTTCGCGGCGACCCCTGTCCCCAAAGCTGAAGCCCCCGGCAAGGTCATTGAGCGCTGGCCCGCGCAAGTGAAAGAGATCAAATACCCGAGCACAGCGGATAACACCGACCAACCCGCGATGTATTTCGCCCCGGCGAGCAAGGAAAAGAAGCCCCTGCTCGTCACCTTGCATAGCTGGTCCGCCGATTACAAACAGACTTCGCAAACACCTTATGCCGAGTGGTGCATCACGAATGGCTGGGCCTTCATCCACCCGAACTTCCGCGGCCCGAACAATAAGCCCGAAGCCTGCGGCTCTGAACTTGTCGTGCAAGACATCCTCAGTGCCGTTGAATTCGCCCGCAAGGAGACCAATATCGACCCTAAGCGCATCTATCTCGTCGGCGCTTCGGGTGGCGGCTACGCCACGCTGCTCATGGCTGGTCGCGCGCCAGACCTGTGGGCCGCCGCTTCCGCCTGGGTCCCCATCACCGATATCCAGGCATGGCATGATGAATCTGTGCGCAAGAAACAGAAATATGCCAAGGACATCGAACTCGCCTGCGGTGGTGTGCCGCAACCCGGCAATGCCGCCGGTGAAGAAGCCAAGAAACGCTCCGCCCTTACCTATCTCGCCCAGGCTAAGAATCTGAAAGTCTCCATCAACGCCGGCATCAAAGACGGCCACACAGGAAGCGTCCCCATCAGTCACACCTTGCGCGCTTACAACCTGCTCGCCGAACCGAAAGACCGGCTGACCGAAGAGGAAATAACTTACTTCACCGAAAAAGCCCAAGTGCCGCCTTCCGTCAAAGACCCAGTCCCGGCCGATCCTCATCACCGCGCCAAGAAAGTTCTCTTCCGCCGCGAGTCCGCCAATGTCCGTGTGACCATCTTCGACGGCGGACACGAAGGATTACCCGCGCCCGCGCTGCACTGGCTGCAGGAACAGACTAAGAAATGAATCTGACATGGTCTGTGACTACCCGTCCTTGACGTAATCCGATAATACCCAATCATCCCCCGCCATGCTGAACAACGGTCTTCCGCTCATCGCTCCGGCCATCACGCCGGTGCTCGATCCGCAGTTTCGTCCTGCTGTCCTGACCAATCGCGCCTTCCGCTCCTCTGTTGCCGCTTCCGGCAATCCGCTGAAAATCGTCATCGCGCTGGAGCAGACCGATGGTTCCATCTTTCATTTCGCGACGGAGATTTTCCCAGAGGGCCACGCGCAAGCCGCTGGTAATTTCACCTACGTCGAGCGCCTCGTGAAGTTCATGCTCTGGGCTTGGGGCGGCTGGCGCGTCCACTTCGCCGGTCCGGCCAAACTGGCCGAGCAGTTGCAGGCCCACTTCACAGATACCGCCACCGGACGTTTCGATTCCAACCTCATCGGTGAACGCGTCTATGACCACCCCATCACGGTCGTCGCCACCACGCTGGACAAAGTGCCGCCGCAAAACGCCAAGACGCAACCGCTCGGCCGTCATCTCGATGGTTGCCGCATCGGCTTCGACCTCGGCGGCAGTGATCGTAAAGTGGCTGCCGTCATCGATGGCAAAGTCGTCTTCAGCGAGGAAACGGTATGGGACCCGTATCACCAACCAGACCCGCAATATCACCTCGACGGCATCAATGACACGTTGAAGAAAGCGGCCGCGCATCTCCCGCGCGTTGATGCCATCGGTGGCAGCTCTGCCGGTGTGTATGTGAACAACCGCGTGAAAGTCGCCTCGCTTTTCCGGGGTGTCTCGCCCGAGCAGTTCGACACCACCGTGAAAGACCTCTTCCTCGACCTGCAAAAGGAATGGAAGGTGCCGTTTGATGTCGTGAACGATGGTGAAGTCACCGCGCTCGCCGGCTCGATGTCGCTCAACAAAAATGCCGTGCTTGGCATCGCGATGGGCACCAGCGAAGCCGTCGGCTACGTGACGCCTGAAGGCAACATCACCACGTGGTTGAGTGAACTCGCCTTTGCTCCCGTGGATTACAACCCCGCCAGTGCGTGTGATGAATGGTCAGGTGATTACGGCGTTGGCGCACAATATTTCTCGCAACAGGCCGTAGGCCGCCTCATCCCCGCTTCGGGCCTGCCTGTTGATGCATCGCTAGGCCTGCCGGAGAAGCTGAAAGTCGTTCAGAAGTTCATGGAAGCGGGCGATGAACGCGCCGCCAAGATCTACCAGACCATCGGCACCTATCTCGGCTACGCGCTCGCGCATTACGCGGATTTCTATGCGTTCGAGAACGTGCTCATTCTTGGTCGGGTGACCTCCGGCAAGGGTGGCGATCTCATCCTCAGCGGCGCAAAAGAAGTTCTGCAAAACGAA
>CAZRGY010000062.1:0-13011 GCA_964599715.1 uncultured Verrucomicrobiota bacterium
TTATTCACCGCATCCCGCGACCCCATCCCCAACCGCCCCGCGATCCACTCTACCGTCATCGTCGCCTCCCGCAGCAACCGCATGGCAATGCTCACTTTGTCCTTATCCCCTTTCGGCCTTTGCGACAACCCATGGCACCTGCAACCCAATGTGTGGGACTGAACCCTTTATTCCCGCACATTGATCCCCCGCTCCGCACTTGACGCTCTTTGCGGATTTCATCATATACTTTCCCCGCCAAGGACACGCCTCCGAACTTACCCGGCCATGGTCCTGTGGCAGAGGAAATATATGAAATTCAAATCCCTGTCTCTGATTGCCACCTTGCTCCTCTCTTCCCTGCTGTTATCCGGCTGCGCCACCCTCAGCCCGGCCGAGATTGCCAGCGCCAGGTTCGACCCCGTGCCCCTAAACATCGAAGACCTCATCAAGCGTGATGCAGGCACCCGGCTCATGGACCCCTACTCGGCGGTTTACGAATTCGGCACCCCTCGGCGTGGGTTCGCGCAGGAAGGTTTCGCCGTGGGTGGCAAGAAACGCATTGGTTATATCATCCCCATCGAAGTGAACGCCAAAAATGAATACGGTGCCTATACGGGCTACAAGACCCGCTATTACCTTTGGTCGGAAGGTGGCCTCTATGATGTCACCGCCCTCAAGTTAAGCGGCATGGCAAAATACATCGACTAGACAGACAGGACAGGAAACGGTATCCGTACCACCTCGTTTCCCTAGTGCAGCCTTTGCTCATAGCGCGCAGGCATTCCAGATGAGATCACGCTATAAAGTGATTGCGGCCAGCTTGTGCTCGGCCCTGTTTCTCTGCCTCATGTTCTTGTTCCATGGCTACGAGCCCGCTTGGGAACTCTGGAATATCCCCACGCTCACGCCTCACTTCGCCGACTTCCGCGTCATCACTTACGGTGCGGAATCTTACCGGCAAGGCTACGACCCCATGATGGAGAATCCCGCCGCCCCCACCGGCGTCTTGATGAACTATCCGCGTCTCTGGCAGCTCCTTTATCCGCTGGGGCTCAGGGAGAGCCATACCACGGCTTTGGGCCTGCTGGTCATCCTTTCCTATCTCGCCGGCATTTGTCTGGTGCTGCCCAACGCGAAGAACCTGACGCTCATCCTGGTCTTTGCCGCCGTGCTCTCACCGGCGGCATTGCTGGGGGTGGAGCGGGCAAACATCGATCTCCTGATGTTCTTTCTTATCGCCTCGTCCGTTGTGGCTGCGCAGCGTTCGCAACTCTGGCCGGCCCTGCTCGTAGGTGCTGCCTTCCTGCTGAAACTGTTCCCGCTTTTCGGTTGGTGCAGTCTGCTCAAGCTTGGGAAGTCGAAGTTCATCCGTTATAGCCTTATCGCCCTCGGTGCGGTGCTTCTCTACTCCTACGCGACCTTCCGTGATCTTGCCCTGATCAGCGAAGGCACCCCTCGCGGCACCTCCATCAGCTACGGCATGAATGTTTACTGGATGAACTTGGCGGAACTGGACGGGGCCCAAGGTGCCAATGCCAAAGTCATGACTTACCTGCTGCTCATCGTCATCGCCGTCATCGCCAGTTATGCCCTCTTTGATCGCGATGAATCTTTGGAGAAACAGTCGGAAGGGATGTCATTGGATGCCTTTCGCGCTGGGGCTGGAATCGACCTTGGTACTTTTCTCATCGGCAACAATTGGGATTACCGCCTCATTTTTCTCATCTTCACGCTGCCGCAACTCGTCCTCTGGAGCCAGCGCAAGGACTTCATCGCCCACCTCGCGCGGATAATCATCGCGGCCATCCTCATCTCGTTCTGGCACATGTTCATCGTCAAGCTGTTCCGCCCCATCACCAACGGCTACCGGCTTGCCTTCAGACTGGATGAACTGGCCAACTGGTTGGTCTTCGCCGGGCTGGCCTGGCTCAGCCTGCGCTCCGTCCCGCTGTGGGTGAAGGAACTGGTGATGAAGCTTTTCCCGATGGAACCAGCCTCATCCCCGACCATGGCAAAACCAAACCCGGCTGAACGCCGGAATTAGTGCAGGAACCAGAAGAACACGATAGCCACCATGGTCGGTGGCAAGGCGCCCAGGAACAGGCCGAGCGGGCTGATGCCCTCGTCCTCAAACACCTTGGAACTTTGGAGAATACCCACGCCAGCCGGATTCGGCGCATTCGCGATCACCGTCAGGCCGCCACCCGTCACCGCGCCAGCCACCAAAGCGTATTTCAAGTCATCCGAAATACCCTCAACAAGCGAGCCCAAATAGGTCAGTGCGGCATTATCCGTGATGGCCGTGAGCGCCGTTGCCCCGAAGTAAAGCGAACTGCCGCTCAGGCTGCTGATCAGTGGCTTCAACCAATACGCCTGCAAGGAACCTAACGTCACAAGGCCCGCGAGGAAGAAGCCCACCAATAGGCCTTCCTTCAGTTTCAATGCATCCTGATACTCCTTCGTAGCCGTCACCAGACCAAGGAACAGCATGAACACCCCGAAGAATACATCCGGGTAATGCGCAAATCCCACCACCGCGGCCAAAAACGCGATGTGCAGGAACGTCAGCCACACCGGGATCGGGCTGTTGTTCCCCCTGGCCACCGCCACCGTCTTCAGCTCTTTCCGGAAGTAAAACGTCACCATTGCGGTGGAAATCACACAGCTCAAGGCCGCTTTCCATCCGAAATGGGTCAGCATGAACATCGTGTCCCATTCCCACTTGGCCGCCACCATCAATACCGGCGGAGCCGCGAAATGGGTAAGGGTTCCGCCGATGGAGACATTCACGAACAAGAGGCCCAATGTGGCATAGGCCAGCTTGCTACTGATGCCCTGGTCGAAATAGCGCCGCTTTAACACCAGCGCGAGCAGCGTCATGGCTGCTGGTTCTGTGATGAAAGAACCCAGCAACGCCCCCGCCGACAAGGCGGCAGCATAAAAAGCGACACTCTCTGTGAACGGCAGCAACCGCGCGACAAAACTGATCATCGCCTCCGCCAGCTTCACCACCGGCCGCGTCGCCGCCACCACCATCACCACCAGCACGAACTTCGGCTCCGTATAGTTCAGGCTCTCGATGTACTCCACTGCAGCGTGCAGCGATCCCTTCAATGCCGCGATACCCGCGAATAAAGCCGCCGCCCAAAGACCGAAGACCACCTCGGTCTCCGCGAGGAAGTGCAGCACGTTCTCTTTGATCGAACCTTCCGGATACTTATGCGCCCAATGGGCGAACTTCTTCACACAAAAGGTGTGCAACACGGCGGCTGCGAAGAGCACCGTGGCCAAAATTTCCATAGGACTTGCCGACATGGCGCATAAAGTGGTTTCAATACCTCCGGAGGGCAAGCAAACCCGGTCCGATTTCACCAAAATTTTTCATGCACCAGCTCCCTAAACGTCATATCGCTGGTGAAATCAAAGAAAGAGATGGTGGGCCCAGTAGGATTTGAACCTACGACCAAGGGATTATGAGTCCCCTGCTCTAACCGCTGAGCTATAGGCCCGAAAGGGGTAAAGACACTCCAGGAACCTTACGACTCCTGCTTCAAGCCGTCTTTAGGCGCTTACTTTTTGCGTGGGAACAATTCCGCCGCAAGCTTATTCGCTATCTCCTGAGCCCCCCGGCTTCGCTCATTCCACCGCTCGCTGAACCACCCGTGCGTCTCGCTAAGGTGCTGGTGGGTTGCCCGCATTGCCAAAAAACGCTGCATCCATAACATAAGAATCATCTGAACCACTTGCCACTGCCCGGACGGGCTAATGTCCTTGGGCTTTGCTGTCAGGATAAACTGATGAAGAAACCGTATCTTTCACTGCTCATTCTCTGCCTGTTGTTTAGCGTCGGCATCACAAGCTCATTTGCCGCACAGTCTAAACCGAACATCATCTTCATCCTCATCGATGACATGGGCTGGGGCGATTTCTCCTGTTTCGGCAACAAGGACGCCCAAACCCCGCAGGCCGACCGGCTGGCCAAGGAAGGTATCCGCTTCTCACAGTTCTATGTGAACTCCCCCATCTGCTCGCCCTCCCGTTGCGCCTTCATGACCGGTCAATACCCGCAACGCTGGCGCATCACCTCTTACCTGAACAACCGCGCGGATAATGCCCGTCGCGGCGTAGCCAACTGGCTTGATCCCAAGGCCAATACGCTCGCACGCCTGTTGCATGATGCCGGGTATGCCACCGGCCATTTCGGCAAATGGCATCTCGGCGGTCAGCGGGATGTGGATGACGCACCACCCATCACGGCTTACGGCTTTGATGAATCGCTCACCAATTTCGAGGGCATGGGCGCCAAGCTGCTGCCACTCACCCTCAAGCCAGGAGACAAGCAGCCCGGCCGCATCTGGGGCGATGCCGAACGCCTGGGCGGACCTGTGGTCTGGAAGCAACGTTCGGAGATCACCGGCGGTTTCGTGGATGCCGCCATCCCGTTCATCAACCGCGCCGTCCGCGCCGGCAAACCGTTCTATGTGAACCTCTGGCCGGATGACGTGCACAGCCCCTTCTGGCCGCCCGTGGACAAGTGGGGTCCGACGAAACGCGATCTTTACCTCTCGGTGCTCGAAGAAATGGACCGTCAATTGGGCAAGCTGCTGGACCACATTCGCAACACCCCGGAACTGCGCGACAACACACTCATCCTGATATGCTCCGATAACGGCCCTGAACCCGGTGCCGGGAGCGCCGGTCCTTTTCGCGGCACCAAGACCACCTTGTTTGAAGGGGGCGTGCGTTCCCCGCTCATCGCCTGGGGACCGGGCTTGATCGCCCCGGACAAGGCAGGCACAGAAAACCAGACCTCCGTCTTCGCGGCATTTGATCTGGCTCCCTCCCTGCTCTCCATCGCCGGAGTCCCCCAACCGGCCAGCACCATGTTCGATGGCGAGAACATCGCCCCGGTCCTGCTGGGCAAGAGCACCGCCTCCCGTTCTGCCCCGATCTTCTGGCGACGTCCGCCCGATCGCAAGACCGCCGCACGCAATCTGCCCGATCGCCTCCCTGATCTCGCCGTGCGTGAAGGCGAATGGAAGCTCGTCTGCGAGTATGACGGCAGCAAGGCGCAGTTGTTTAACCTGAACAGCGACCGCAGTGAGACCACCAACGTAGCCGGTCAATACCGTGAACTCACCGACCGCCTGACCAAATCAGTGACGGTCTGGAATCAATCCATGCCACAGGACAACGGGGCTGCATTAGGGGCCGAGCAACCACCTGCGCCCAAAGCCGGCGGGAAGAAAAAGAAGCAGTCGGAGTAAACCGATGGCTTGCCGCAAGGTTCTGGTGCTTAGCCCTTCTCATCGGGCTTCGCTCCGCCTAGAGTCCCGCCGCTGTGGCTTTGACCTTGTATGACCTGATCCCGCGTGATGAGCACCTCGATAACGAGGTGTTGCTCGGCAAATTCCTCGAATATGCCGAGAGCCGCCGACTGCAACTCTACCCCGCTCAGGAATCCGCCATCCTCGAACTATTCGAGGAGAAGAACGTCATCCTGAACACGCCCACAGGCTCCGGCAAATCACTCGTCGCTGCGGCGTTGCATTTCAAAGCCATCGCGCAAGGCAAACGCTCCATCTACACCTGCCCCATCAAGGCGCTGGTGAATGAGAAGTTCATGGCCCTCTGCCGGGAGTTCGGACCGGAGAATGTGGGCCTCAGCACGGGCGACGCCACGGTGAATCACGATGCGCCCATCCTCTGCTGCACCGCGGAGATTCTCGCGAATATCGCTCTGGCCGAAGGTCCGTCGGCGAATGTGCGTGAGGTCATCATGGATGAATTCCATTACTACTCGGATCGTGAACGTGGTGTGGCCTGGCAGATCCCGCTGCTTACTTTACCGCAAGCGCGCTTCCTCCTCATGTCCGCCACGTTGGGTGAGACGGCGTTCTTCGAGGAAGAACTGACCAAACTGAACGGCCGTCCCAGCGTCACCATTTCCTCCGTCGAACGCCCCGTGCCGCTGGAGTTCGCTTACTCGGAACAGCCGCTCGCCAAGACGCTCGAAAGCCTCGTGACTGATGGCAAGGCCCCGGTGTATGTCGTCCATTTCACGCAACTGGAAGCCGCCCAAAGCGCACAGGATTTCACCAGCATCAATGTCTGCTCCAAGGAGGAAAAAGCCGCTATCGCCAGCGAGCTGGAAGGTTTCAAATTCTCCAGCCCCTACGGACCAGACATCAAAAAGTGGTTGCGGCACGGCATTGGCCTGCATCACGCCGGATTGCTGCCGAAGTATCGCATCCTCATCGAACAACTGGCCCAACGCGGCCTGCTGAAAGTCATTTGTGGCACCGATACGCTGGGTGTCGGCATCAACGTCCCCATCCGCACCGTACTCTTCACGCGCCTCTGCAAATACGATGGCCAGAAGACCGGCATCTTGAGCGCACGCGACTTCCATCAGATCAGCGGTCGTGCAGGTCGTAAGGGCTTCGATGATCTCGGCTGGGTGGTGGCCCAAGCGCCTGAGCATGTCATCGAAAACCTGAAGTTGGCCGAGAAAGCCGCGAAGGCCGGCAAGAAAGCAGTCAAACGCCAGCCGCCAGAGCGCAACTTCGTGAATTGGGACCAGAACACCTTCTCCCGGCTCATGACCGCGTCACCAGAGCGGCTCACTTCCCGTTTCCAAATCACTCATGGAACTTTGCTGAATGTCCTCAGCCGCAAAGGTGATGGCTGCGTAGCGATGCGCGATCTCATCCGCCGCTGTCACGAGACGCCCAAGGCCAAGAAGGCCCACACCGCTCGCGCCTGGCAATTGTTTCGCTCCTTGCTGGACCGCAAGATTGTCGAGTTCATCCCGCCCGAACAGGCGCAAGCACCCGGCCAAAAGCTGCGGGTTAATGTGACCTTGCAGGAAGATTTCTCGATGGATCAGGTGCTCTCGCTCTATCTGCTGGACACCCTGCCTTTGATGGATCCCGAGGCGCCGGATTACGCCCTTGTGCTCCTCACGTTGGTGGAATCCATTTTGGAAAATCCGGATATCATTCTGCGCAAACAGCTCGATCGCGTGAAAGACGAGCGCATGGCCGAGATGAAGATGGAGGGACTCGACTACGACAAGCGGATGGAAGAACTGGAGAAGTGCGAATATCCGAAGCCGAACCGCGAGTTTGTCTATTCCACGTTCAATGCTTTTGCCGACAAGCACCCTTGGGTCGGTCAGGAAAACATCCGCCCGAAGTCCATCGTGCGCGAGATGTTCGAGGAGTTCCGATCCTTCGCGGATTACATCAAGCTCTACGATCTCCACCGCGCCGAAGGCGTCCTGTTGCGGCACATCAACAGCGTTTTCAAAGTGCTATCCCAGACCGTTCCCGATACTGCCAAGAACGATCAGGTCCGCGAGATGGAGGTATATCTCAAGACCATGATCCGGCAGGTGGATTCCAGCCTGTTGGATGAATGGGAAAAGATGAAGAACCCGCAGTATCAGCGGACCGAAGAGAAGGAAGTCCGCCCGCCGGGCGCCGAAGAAGCGGACCGCGACATCACGCGCGATACGAAAGCCTTCACCGCCGCCATCCGCACGCGCATCTTCAGTTTCTTGCGCGGTTTGGTGAATGGTGACGCGGAGACGGCCCTGAGCGCGCTGGCCTGTGCGGAAGATGCCGAGGGCTCACCTTGGACAAACGAGCGCCTCTTCACCGCCATGGATGCTTATCACGCTACCCACGGCCACTTGCGTCTCGACCCCGAGGCCCGCAATGCACGCCATACCTACGTGGTGCCGACGGAAGACAAAAAATCTTGGCGCGTCCAGCAAATGCTCGTCGATGCCGATGAGCTCTATGACTGGGTGGCTGAATTCAGCGTGGATCTGGCCGAATCACGGACCAAGGAAGAACCCGCTCTGCGCCTGATCAAACTCGGCAGTCTCGTGTAGGAAACGGCGACTACTCGCCCACCTGCCGTTTGATGGCCAGGCTGATCTGCTGCGACAAACGTTCCAAGACAGCACTGTCGCGACCTTCGATCAGAAGACGCGCTTTCGGTTCCGTTCCGGAGTACCGCAGCAGTACGCGACCTCCAGTCGGCGTCACTTCCGCCTCCGCTTTCTTCACGAGCTCGAGCACACCATCCAATTCCTCAAAGGGTACTTTCTCGCGCACACGGATGTTGGTGACCAGTTGCGGATAACGCGTCCAGCAGGCGGCCAGTTCAGACAAGGATTTGTCCTTGGCCTTCATGGTCTTCAATATCTGCAATGCGCTGACCAGGCCATCACCCGTGGTGCTGTAATCGCGGAAGATCATGTGCCCGCTCTGCTCACCGCCAAAGTTGTAGCCATACATCAACATCTCATCGATGACGTTCTTGTCACCCACGGCCGTGCGCACCACTTTGCCGCCCGCCTTGACGATGGCCGCATCCAGACCGGCATTGCTCATCACCGTGGAGACCAGCGTCTTCTCGGCCAGTGTGCCATCCGCCAGCATATCCAGCGCTGCGATGGCCATGATGTCATCGCCATCGATCAGTTTGCCGCGTTCGTCACAAAGGATGAGCCGGTCGGCATCGCCGTCATGTGCGATACCCATGTGCGCCCCGTGCTCCCGCACCTTCTGGCAGAGCTGCGAAGGATGCATGGAGCCGCAGTCCTTGTTGATGTTCTTACCGTCCGGCTGGTTGCCGTAGATGTAAGTCTCCGCGCCCAATTCACGCAACACACACGGCGTCGCCTTATAAGCCGCCCCATGCGCGCAATCCACCACGATGCGCATGCCGTCCAGGGTCATGCCTTTGGGGATGGAGGTCTTGGCGTATTCGATATAACGGCCCAATGCATCCTCAATACGCACGGCCTTGCCGATCTCATCTGCGGTCGGACGGATGTTCTCGATCTCACCGCTGAACACCAGATTCTCGATGCGTTCCTCGATGGCGTCTTCCAGCTTATACCCATCCGCGCCGAAGAATTTGATACCATTGTCATCGTACGGATTGTGCGAGGCCGTGATGACGATGCCAGCATCTGCCCGCAGACTGCGCGTAACGTAGGCGACACCCGGGGTCGGCAGTGGTCCGATGAACAGGACGTCCACGCCCATGGACAGGATGCCCGAGGAGATGGCGTTCTCGAGCATGTAACCGGACAGGCGCGTGTCCTTGCCGACAACGATGCGATGACGGCCCCGGCTGCGGGACTGGCTCTCCAGATGCTTGAAAACGTGGGCGGAAGCGCGACCGAGTTTGAGCGCGGTCTCTGCCGTCACTGGTTCAACATTGGCCCGACCACGGACACCGTCCGTGCCGAAGATACGACGATTTGAGGAGGACATTCTTTTCTAATTTGACTCTGCGGCCACAGGTTCCGGTGGTGGAATCCGCTCCACGATCACGGACCTCGGCTCCACGGAAAGCAATTCCACTCCGGCTGGCACATAGACCTGGACGACCCGGCTTACCGGCCGTGCGGGATTGCTTCCGTTTGCGGATTCATTCATGTCGGTAACATCGACGAAGGCAAGGATTAGTTTGGGATCCAGCGTCCGCAACCGGCCAGTTTCACCACGCACGATCACCCTTACCTTGGCGGGTTCCACCCGGAAAGAACTGGTGACACCGGCACCCCGCAACACCGTGATGGTCCGCGCCATCGGCTTGCTCATGGCGGCATCGGTGAGATGGCTTGGCTCGTTGAGGACATGCCCCCCTCCCTCATCCAGCTCGATGCGGTCATCCAGCTTGCCACCAAAGTTCGCCCAAATCAGCGAGGCCAGCACAAACGCAAGGAACTTCCACCAGAAATCCCGGACAATGATATCCTGGATAGCCATATCAGAAGCCTCCCTTCTTCGTCTGCGCGGCTACATTGTCCCGGATACGGACCCAAGTCTGACGCAACCAGTCAACGCGTTGGCGGTTCTCCCGCTGCTTGACGAGGATCGAGGTCAAGAAGGCGCGCAATACTTCCACGGTCACTTTGCGTTCCAGATGCCCCTTGTAGGCGTAGGAAATCGAGCCACTTTCCTCAGACACCACCAACACGATGGCATCCGATTGCTCCGAGAGACCGATGGCTGCGCGATGGCGTGTGCCCATGGAACGCTCCAGTCCCGGGTTTTGGGATAAAGGAAAGATGCAGGCCGCCTTCGAGATATGATCTCCCCGGATGATCACCCCGCCGTCATGGATGGCGTTGTTCGGGAAAAAGATGGTCTCCAGCATCTCCGGCGTGGCCACGCAATCCACGCGGATACCCGACTCCACCAAGTCATCGAGTTGGATGGATTGCTCGACAGCAATCAACGCCCCGATGCGGACATCCGCCAGCCGTTCCACCGTTTCGATGATGACCTCGATGTTCTCACGTTCACCTGTGGGATTATCCAGATAGGCCTGATTACCCAACTCGGCCAGCAAACGGCGCAGCTCCGGCTGGAAAATGACCAAACCGGCGACGACGAAGAAGGTGGAGAAAGTTCCGAGTAACAACCGCAAGACTCGCAGGTCCAAGATGTTCGTCACCAAGGCCAGCATGAGTAGCAACGCCACGAATCCGGTGATCGCCGCCCAACCGCGCGTGCCACGCAATCCGCGCAAAAAGACCAGCAGGTAGTAGATCCCCACCGTCAGGATGAGAATCTCCAGCACCGGCCGCCAGATGATCTGGATGATGGTCCACATGCGCTATCGCTTTTCCCAAACCGCTTCCGCCATGCGTATCGCCCGGCAGGTCTCTGCCACGTCATGCGTCCGGATGATGCTGGCCCCCTGCCCGATGGCATCCACGGTACAAGCCAAGGCTGCCGGGAGGCGTTCGTTCACTTCCAGGCCCAAAAGACGCCCCATAAATGACTTTCGTGAGACGCCTAATAATACCGGCCTTTGATGTTTGGTAAAGTGCCGCATTCCCGCCAGTAATTGCAAGTTGTTTTCCAGTGTTTTGCCAAAACCGATACCAACATCCAGGGCCGTCTGGTCAGATGAAACACCCGCTGCTGCCAACCGTTGCAATCTATCGGTAAAAAACTCGTTCACTTCGGCGATCACATCGGCGTACTGCGGGTTTGCCTGCATCGTCTGCGGCGTCCCTTGCATATGCATGGCCACGTAACCCGCACCTGTCTCCGCCACCAGCCGCCACATGGCATCGTCCTCCCGGTTGGCGGCGATGTCATTTACAATCTGCGCACCGGATTCCAACGCCGCCCGGGCCACTTCCGGCTTTTGCGTATCGATGGAGATCACCGCCGTCGTCTCGGCTTTAAGCTGCTTGATCACCGGCAACACCCGGGCGATCTCATCCGCCGCCGAAACCTCAGGCGCACCGGGCCGGGTCGATTCCCCCCCGATATCAATGATCTCAGCACCTTCGGAGAGCATTTTCTGTGCGTGCGCCACGGCTTTCGCAACATCGACAAACTGGCCGCCATCCGAAAAGGAATCGGGGGTCACGTTGAGGATACCCATGACCACGGCGGGTCGCGGGAAAACAAACTCAACCTCTCGGCAGCGCCATTTCATGCGTTTTTCAATCGCTTGGCAGATTCGACCAGTTTCAGGGCGATGGCGTTCACCAGTTCATCGGGCACGCCATTGTGCGGGCTGGCCGTCTGGGTGAGCAGATGACACTGGTCATTGACGTAATCGATGAGGAAAAACTCCCCGGATTCCGTCTGCGCGACTTCCGTGGAGAAGAAATTCATGCCCGTCGCCTCCGCCAGCTTCAGGGCAATCTGGTGCAAGGGCGCGAGCTGCAACTCCGCTTCTTCCTCCGGGGTGACGAGCCGGTATTTGCCCGTGTTACAGTTCCACCAACTCAGCCAGGTGCTGCCGAAGACATGATAGACCCGGAAATAGGCCGGTTCGCCGTTCAACCTGCGCGGCACGATCCGCTTCTGCAATAGATACGGCCCCCATGGCCACGCCACTGCCGCTTTTTTAAGATCTTCGATGCCTGTGGCGTCCAGAATGATGCCTTTGCGGCCATAACCCAAGGCGGGCTTGATGACAAACGGTGGTTCCAGCAAAGCCAATTGCTCTGCGGTCAACTCCGGCCAGTGGCCCGCGGAGGATTCGTCCAAGATGATGGTCGGCGGCAGTTGCAAGCCGGCAGCCAATAGCCGCTGATGCGCCATCGCCTTGTGGCAGGCGGCCATGGCCACATCCGGCGGGTCGATCACCTTGGCCCCGAGGGTTTGGGACTGGCGGATGATGCGGTGAAAGACCTCCCGCGGATCATGATGCTCGCTCTGCATGTTGATGACCACATGCGCCCAGATCTCCTTGCGTTGCAGCTTGGCCAGATACTCCTCCGCCCAGGCAGGTTCGATGAGGAAAAAATTCAACCCGGCCCGGGCACAAGCCTCCTGCACGCGATGGATGAAAAAGTCATCCGCGTCCAGCTTATGCGTCATCGCCAGGTCATAAACCCTCGTCACGTCCGGAAGTATCCGAAGGGAACAATGGGACTGTCAATGCAAGCGGGCCTGATTAAGGAAAAAATTACGCAAAGAACTTCTTCGGCGACTGGATCAGCTCGACCTCATAGCCCTCCGGCGCATCGATGAAGGCGAAGCCGCCGTTGCCGTCGGGCTTCATGGTGGGGCCATCCGAGTATTTCAGGCCGTGTTTCGCCAGGTGCTTGCCGAACTCCTCCAGGCTGTCCACTTCGAAGGCCAAGTGCGTCAAATCAGTCTGCACCTCCACCGGGCCACTGTTCGGGAAATAGCACAGCTCGATCAGTTCTTCGCTCTCGGGTGTCTTAAGGAACACGAGTTCCGAGCCACGCGGTGATTTGTGGCGGCGTATCTCCTCGAGGCCGAGGATGTCTTTGTAGAATTTCACCGACTTCTCCAGGTCATTCAGGCGGTAACGGGTATGCAGTAATTTCTTGGCCAAGCTCATGCCAGCAAGCTTAACCAGCTTGCCGGAATGTCCAATGATGAAAATCTAAAGAAATGCCGAATGCCCAAGCACGAATGACGAAGGAATGACAAATGCCCAATGCTCCAACCGACATTGTGTCATTCCTTCGTCATTCGGATTTCGTCATTGGGCATTTAGTCC
>CAZRGY010000063.1:0-2931 GCA_964599715.1 uncultured Verrucomicrobiota bacterium
TGGAGCGCCTCTACTCCGTGCCCAAGGATGAGCAAGGTTCCTGGGTCAGCATGACGGTAGACCCGAAGGGCCGCCTTATCGTATGCGATCAATACGGCGGGCTCTACCGCCTCACCCCACCGCCGCTCGCCAGCAGCACCGGCCTCGAGATCGAGAAGATCGATGTGGACATCGGTGAAGCCCAAGGCCTGCTCTGGGCTTTCGACAGCCTGTATGTCGTCGTGAACAAAGGCGGCAAATACGCCAGCGGCGTCTATCGAGTTCGCGATACCAATGGCGACGACAAGTTGGACAATGTCGAGACCTTGCGCCTGCTTCAAGGCGGTGGTGAACACGGCCCGCACGCCGCACTGCTCTCACCCGATGGCAAGTCCATCTACATCCTCGCAGGCAATCATACGAAACCCACGGAGTTCGCTTCCTCCCGCGTTCCCCTCGTCTATCAGGAAGATCACCTGCTGCCCCGCATGTGGGATGCGCGCGGCCATGCCCGTGGCATCATGGCCCCTGGTGGTTGGGTCGCTTCCATGAGCCCGGACGGCAAGCAGTGGGAGCTCTTCTCCATGGGTTACCGCAATCAATACGATGCCGCCTTCAACACGCGTGGCGAACTCTTCGTTTACGATGCCGATATGGAATGGGATGTGAACACGCCCTGGTATCGCCCCACCCGCGTGAACCTCGCCACGAGCGGCAGTGAATTCGGCTGGCGCTCCGGCACTGGCAAATGGCCGGACTACTATCCGGACAGCCTCGGCTCCGTGGTGAACATCGGACCCGGCTCTCCCACGGGCGTTGTCTTCGGCTACGGCGCGAAGTTCCCGGCCAAATATCAGGAGGCGCTCTACATCTCCGACTGGAGCTATGGCAAACTCTACGCCATCCATCTGAAACCGGAAGGTGCCGGTTACGTGGCGGAGAAGGAAGAATTCATCAGCGCCTCCCCGTTGCCACTGACCGATCTGGTGGTGAACCCGAAGGATGGTGCCTTCTATTTTGCTGTGGGTGGCCGCAAGACCCAGTCCGGCCTCTATCGCGTGACCTACACCGGCAGCGAATCCACCGCCCCCAGCAAGGGCATGCCCGCACCGCCGTTACTCGCCGCCCGCAAGAAGCTCGAGACCTATCATGGCAAAGTGGACGCCAACGCCGTGAAGGATGCCTGGAAGTCACTTGGTTCCGATGACCGTTACCTGCGCTTCGCCGCCCGTACCGCCATCGAATGGCAACCGGCTGGCACCTGGCAGGAAAAGGCGCTCAGCGAGAAAAACCCGCAAGCCGCCCTCACCTCCCTGCTCGCCTTGAGCCGCGTCGGTGACAAGACCATCCAGCCGAAGCTCCTCGCCGCGTTGGACAAGCTCGACTGGAGCAAACTCTCGGACATGCAACGCGTGGAACTCCTGCGCGTTTACGCCCTCGCCTTCACCCGCATGGGTGCCCCGGACAAGGCCACGAGCCAGCAATTGATCGCGAAGTTCGATCCACTTTTCCCATCGGTTCGCCGGGAGGTGAACACCGAACTGGCCCAAATGCTCGTCTATCTCGAAGCGCCCAGCGCCGCGAAGAAAGTCGTGGGCATGCTCACCTCAGCGCCGACTCAGGAGGAACAGATGGATTACGCGCGCATGTTGCGCGTGCTCAAGACCGGCTGGACGATGGACCTGCGCAAGACCTACTTCAACTGGTTCCTGAAGGCCGCGAACTTCCGGGGCGGTAACAGCCTCAGCGGCTTCATCAAGAACTTCAAAGATGAGGCCACGGCCAATCTCAACCCTGCCGAACTGGCCGAGTTGAAGCCCATCATCGATGCCAAGCCCGAGGTGAAGTCCTCCATGGCGCTCTTCATGGAAGGCCGCGAGTTTGTGAAAGAATGGACCGTGGAAGATATCGCTCCCAAGGTGGAAAAAATCTTGAAGAAACGCGACTTCGAGCGCGGCCGCCAGATCTTCGCCGGAGTAGGCTGTGCCTCCTGCCATCGCTTCGATACGGATGGCGGTGCCGTCGGGCCTGACCTGACGGGTGTGGCCGGACGTTTCAATCCGCGCGATCTGTTGGAGTCCATCATCGACCCGAACAAAGAGATCAGCGACCAGTTCGGCTCCGTGGTCATCACCATGAAAGATGGCGAGAGCTACAATGGCCGCGTGGTGAATCTCTCCGGCGACAATATCCGCTTCAACACCGACATGTTCGACCCCAACCAGTCGGTGGGCATCGACAGCCGCCAGGTGGCTTCTGTGGAGCCGTCCAAAGTCTCCATGATGCCCGAGGGCCTCATCAACGTGCTGAAAGAAGACGAGATCGCCGACCTGATCGCCTACATGCTCTCCGGCGGCGACCGCAAACACGCGATGTTCAAGTAAGCCTCAAAGAGTCTGAAAAACGACAACCGCCGTGGCGCAAACCACGGCGGTTTTTTAATGTGCTATCGGCATCTTGCCGACAGGGGAAGTGAGAAGACAAAACGTAGAAAAACATCTCACTCAAGCCTGCTAGAGGTTCCTCCCTTTCTTCTGCTGGCAAGATGCCAGCAGCACATTAGCCTCAGCCCCACTTCACATGGTCACTCGTATACGAGCGATCCAAGTGCGTATAGCCGCCATCTACGAAATGGATCTGCCCCGTAGTATGAGCTGAAACCGGCGACGCGAGAAACACGACCGCCGCCGCGATCTCATCCGGCGTCGTCATGCGATGCCCCAGCGGCACCAAACGTTCCACCGTGGCTTTGATCTCATCCGGATTCGGCAGGCTCTTGAACCAGTTTTCATACTGCGGCGTGAGGCACTCTGCCGGGACCACGCAATTCACCCGCACCCCATCATCTGCCAGGGCGATCGCCCACTCGCGCGTCAACGCATTCACCGCCCCCTTCGCCGCCGCGTAGCCCGAGGTCTTCCCCTGCCCCGTCACCGCCACCTTGGAGCTGAT
>CAZRGY010000063.1:3031-12773 GCA_964599715.1 uncultured Verrucomicrobiota bacterium
CGCCCGCACCTTGCAACGCAGCGCGGAGCGCTTCGCCCGCTTCGCGATTGCGGTCCACGATCACCACGCGAACGCCTTCCGCGATGAGCAAGCGCACCACGGATTCACCGATGCCACGTGCTCCCCCGGTGACAAGTGCCACCTTGTTCTTCAGCTTGAGGTCCATGTCTTGAATCTGCGGATTTCCGGAAAAATAGAAAGCCCTGAAATATCACCCGGGCGCAGTTGACTGGAATCATTTACCTGCGTTGAGACTGTCGAGCAATTGCCGGGCAGCATCGTAACCGGGTGCGATCCGCAACGCGCGTTCGGCTGCGGCTTTGGCTTCTTGCGTCCGCCCTTGGCGCAGGAAAACGGTGGCAAGCGCATACGGTATCTCCGCGTCATCCGGGCCAGCCTGCTCTCCCCGCAACAAGGCATCGACCGCCCGGTCAGGCTGGCCGGATTGATTTCGTGCAAGCCCCAAGTTATACCACGCCCGCGCATGGCGCGGATTCAATCGCACCGTATCCTCCAATGACTGCATCGCTTCCTGGAGCCGGCCCGCTTCGTTCAATGCCAGCGCGAGCCGATAACGATGATCCGCGTTCTGGGGTTCCAATTGCACCGCCGCAAACATCTGCTTCACGGTCTCCTCGGGACGCCCGGCCATGCTCAGCACCGTGGCATACTCCTGATGGATCCCCGCAGAGCCCGAATCCCACTCCACGGCTTTCGCGAAATAAGGAAGTGCACCATTGATATTCTGCCGTGCGAGTTCGTAATTCCCCTTCTGCAACTGTCCCATCGGCTGGTCGGCATTGTAAGCGAGGGTTTCCTTCAACTCTCTGGCCGCAAGCGACCCTGGATCAAGCGTGCGCATCAGCGCCCATGCCGCCGTGTAGCGTACACTGCGTGAGGAGTCAGTCAGTGAACCGCGCAACAATTGGCGGGCATACTCACCGCCAGTGCCGGGCTGGCTGGCCGCGACCCCCAAGGTCTGGGCGGCATTCGCCCGGGCCACCGGGTCCGGATGCTTCAGCAACTCACCCAGCGCAGTCTCCACCGTGGGCTCACTCACCCAACGCTCCAGCATATTGGCTGCGACCCCCTTCCAGAATCCCTGATCGTCGCCTTGCAGGAACTTCAGCAATTGATCACGGGCGAAATCATCACCATTCTTGGCCGCTGCCATCAGCCTGGCCCGTTGACGGTAAGGACGCTCCATCTTCGGTCCATACCACTTCTCCACCGCCTGCAAGGCCCAGTCGGCATTCTGGTCCGTGTGACAACGGTTGCACGCGTTCGGGATGCCCTGCTCTTTCGTCAACAAGGGATCGGGAATCGTGAAGCCATGATCATGCCGCACATGGCGTTGCATGTAAGTCGTCTGCGGCATGTGACAGTTCACGCATTGGCTGCCTGTGCTTTCGGCCTTGTGAAAAGTATGTTGCGCCAAATCGATGACCGGACTGTTCGGATAAGTGCCATTGTGGCAACGCAAGCACAGCAGGTTGCCCGGCAGCACCGTCTTGGTCGAGTGCGGTTCATGGCAATCCACACAACGCACCCCGGCGGCATGCATCCGGCTCCCAGAGAACGCGGTGAACTCGTAGTCCTCATCACGCACCTGGCCATCGGGATAAAACAGATCCGTCTCATCGGGAACACTGAGCAAATGGTGATCGAAGTAATTGTCTCCGGGCTTGAAATCCCCGGTAAGCTCCATGCGGCGGGAATGGCATTGGGCGCACGCATGAAACATCTGCTCCCGTGAAACCGGTTTGATGGTCGGATCATCCTGGCCTGTGAAAGGCTTCAACTTGCGCCACTGCACATGCGCCTTCATCGGCCCATGGCAGGCTTCGCAACTCACGGTGCGCTCCGCCATCGTCGTGCGATAAGAATCCGTGGCCTCATCGTAATTCTTCCGCACGCGCGTGTTGTGGCAGTTCGCGCACATGTTGTTCCAATTCATGCCGCGGCCAGTCCAATGCCCCCAATCACCAGGCCGGCGATCCTCATCACCATAGACATTGAACCACTCCTTCTTGTGCGGATCATATGCCGCCTCCAGCGTTTGCAATCGCCCACCGGTCGTCTCTACCAAAAACTGGCGCAACGGATCTTCGCCGATCACGCGCGCTACAGGGTAAGCCTCACGCTTGTTACCAAAACCCAGAGTGACCACTTCAAACTTGCCGTTCCGTTCGCGCACCTCGGTCTTCTGGGTGCCGTGCGTGAACGTCATGCCCCCGGCAAAGGCTTCCTTGTCCCTCTGCGCATCCGGCAATCGCTCTGCGAGTCCGTGATGAGAATTCTGCCATGCCTGATAATCCGCCAGATGACATTCACGGCAACTGGAAGAACCAGCATACTCAGCGAACACCTTCTTCTCATCCTCCATCGAGGTTTGCACCTTCGTCGGAGCGGTAGTTTGCCCCATGTGCTCTCCGGCATCTTCCGTCGCATCCAGAACCTTCGTACGAACATCACGGGAATGAAAAAACCATCCGGCGGCAACCACCACCGCCATGATGATGAAACCAGCTAGGTAGCGAAACCCACTGGGCTTCGCCAGCGGAGTCGCTCCTGAGCGTGCGCTGGCTGGCTTCTGTTTCTTTTTCCGTGAAGACATCGAGCAAGTCTACGGATGCTGGCTCGTGGAACGCAAAGTCGTTTCACCACCCAATCTTGCAGAGCTGGGGACAATCGCTGTGTGACACCATACCTTAACCACCAGAAATCTCAGCCAAGACGGTCTCGGTGCCTGATTGCAATAAATCCACGAGTTCCTCATCCATGAACTCATACTCATCCGGGATGTCCAGCGACTCGATGCGCGGCAGGTTTTCCAAGTGAGCAAAAGCCTCGGTGATGCGTGCCTTGTGCTTGCGTTCCATCACCAGCACCAAGTCAGCCCATGAGAGATCTTTCTCCGTGACCCGATGACGGCTCTTATCGCTCACCCCCGCTGAACGCACATCCACCCTCGGATCATTGCGAAAGATCGCTTCCGCTGTCGGGCTACGCCGCAGGTTCTTGCCGCAGATGAAAAGTATCCGGATACGCCGACTCAAGTGATATGCGCCCCCTGCGTCTCCACATACACCGCATAAACGGATGTGCTCGCCGTCATGAAGAGGCGGTTCCGTTTCTTGCCGCCGAAGCACAAGTTCGAGCAGATCTCAGGCAGCAATATCATGCCAATGCGCGTCGCATCTGGAGCGAATACATGGACACCATCAAAGTTCTCGCCCGACCATCCGGCCGCTGACCACACATTCCCATCCACATCACAGCGGATGCCATCCGAACCGCCTTCGCCACCCACCATGATGGCCCCTTCACGCCGGGTCACCCGTGTCTTTTCAAAGGGCATCTTCACGAACTCCTTCCCGCCCTTCAACTTCGTCTCACTCACGATATCCCACACCTTGATATTCTTCGGCGAGCCGGTATCGGCCACATAGAGTTTCTTGTAATCCGGCGAGAAACAGAGACCGTTCGGTTTCACCACTTCATCCGTCACCAGCGCGACCTTCTTCGATTTCGGATCGATGCGATATACCGCCTCTTTCAACTCCAGTTTCCCCTTGTTGCCCTCGTAATTCATCATGCTGCCGTAGCCGGGGTCCGTGAACCAGATGCCGCCATCGGGATGCACCACCACATCGTTCGGCGCATTGAAAGGTTTGCCGTTAAAACTCTCCGCGAGCACCGTCACGGAACCATCATGTTCATAGCGAACCACCTTGCGCGTGCCGTGCTGGCAGGAAACCTGACGCCCTTCGAAATCGAACGTATTGCCATTGCTGTTGCCTGCAGGATTGCGGAAGACCGTGGTCCGCCCGTCATCCTCGATCCACCGGTGCTGCACATCATTCGGGATATCGCTCCAGAGCAGGTATTTTCCTACCGCGTTCCACGCCGGGCCCTCAGCCCAGAGCATGTCCGGACTATGATAAATGCGCTGGATGGGCGTATTACCCAGCTTGTATTTATTGAAGCGCGGATCGAGCGCGATGATATCCGGGTCCGGATAACGCGTCGGGATGACGCCGGTCCAGTCGCGCGCCACCTGGCCATAGGCCGAGGCAGCCGCACCCGCCATCAGGGTACCGGCAGCGGCCAAAAAAGAACGACGGTTCAGGGATCGAAAATCAGTAGAAGGATTCTGTGCGCTCATGACTCTTGGATTCGTTTGGATGCCCGAGAGCGTGAGCCGGGAAATGCCCGAATTCAAGGAAAAGCAGCACCTGACATCCAGAGTCGAGATTTTATTTAGGCCTTGGGCAAAGAGAAATAGAAAGTCGCCCCGGCATCCGGCTTGGCCTCCACCCAGATACGACCGCCGTGCCGCTGGATGATGCGCTGCACGATGGCCAGGCCGATACCCGTCCCCTCAAATTCTGTCGGCCGGTGCAAGCGCTGGAACACACCAAAAAGTTTCTGCACATACTGCATGTCGAAGCCCACCCCGTTATCCCGCACGAAGAACACCGTCTCATCTTCGCCACCATCAGTGCAACCGATCTCGATCTCCGCCGGATCACGTGGCCGGGTGTATTTCACCGCATTGGAGAGCAGGTTCACCCATACCTGACGGAACATCGCGGGATCACCCTCCACTTCGGGCAGGTTGCCTTGCTTCCAGACCACGTTGCGCCCTTCAGTCTCCAACTCCAATTTGCTACGAGTTTCCTCGACCATTTGGGAAAAATTCACATGCTGATGCTGCATCTCGATCCGGCTCATCTTGGAGAAGGCCAGCAAATCATCGATCAACTGTCCCATCTGCTTGGTCGAGTTGGACATGACATCCAGATAGCGCAGGCATTCTTCATTCAGGTTGCCGCCCGCATCCTCACGGAGCATCTCCACATAACCATTGATGTGCCGCAAGGGCGCGCGTAAATCGTGTGAGACCGAGTAGCTGAAAGCTTCCAGCTCGCGATTGGCTGCCTCCAACTGCGCGGTCCGCTCGATCACCCTTTGCTCAAGGCTGGCGTTCAGCCGGTGGATCTCCGCCTCGGCCCGCACACGGTCAGTGATGTCCAGCAAAGTGCCGATGATGGCCGGACGACCATCATATTCCGTCCGGACACCGTGCACCTCAGCCTGGATGATGCCCCGGTCTTTTTTTTGCAAGGCCAGCATGTAATGGGCACTGCGAATCTCCCCGGACATACGCTTCTTGATGTTTTCCTGTACCGTGCCCCGGGATTCAGGAGCGATGTAATCCAGCACCGGCCGTCCCACGATCTCCCGGGCCGAACAGCCCACGAGCTCCGCCAGCTTCGGGTTCACATAAACAAAGTTGTCTCCCTGGATCACGTAGATGCCCACCAAAGATTGTTCCACCAGAATCCGGAACTTCGCCTCGGCCTGTCTCAACTCTTCGCGGCGTTGCTCCAAGGTCTCCGCCATCTCATCGAATGAGGATGCCAATTGATTTAACTGCCCCGGCCCCTCCGGCAAGCCGGTGCGGGCACCCAGATCTCCAGCGGCGATCTCTTTCGAGGCCCGCACCAAGGCATCCACCGGGCGAAGAATATGACGATGGGCATAGCGGCGGGCCGCCCACAAAGCAGTCACCAGCACCGCTCCAAAAAGCATCAGATTCCGTAACAGAATCTGGTTTGCCGCAGCGTAGGCGATCTCCTTGGGTATCCGCACGACGATGTAAGTACCGGACGCTTTGCCCATGCCCACTGGGGTGTAGGCATACAATTTGCGTTTTCCATCATCCCCCTCGCGCTCCCACGAGCCTCGTCCCCGCTCCAACATGCTTTGAAAAAAAGACCCGGCCAGGTCAAACTCCTCACCGACTTTGGCGGGCACCGGGCTTCCGGCCAGTATCTGGCCTTTCCGGTCCACCACCAGCAATGAAGCCTCCGCCGGCAAGACCACCTGGCTGACACTGCGATTTAGCGCGTCCAGATTCACAGCCGCGTAGAGCACCCGTGCCACCTGCCCATCAGCCCCCTCGATCGGGCAACCGAAATAGAGACAGGGAGTCCCGGTCGCCGGTTCACGCTGGAAATCCCCCACAGCGAAACCGCGGGTCTTCATGACCTGTTGAAAAAAAGGTCTATCCCCCAGATTGGTCTTCTCCGGATAAAGCACCGCCGAGGCAACGACATCACCATTGGTCTCCAGCAGACCGTAGTTCACATAATAAGGATAAAGTCGAAGGACGTTGGCGAAATTCTGGCTGTAAAAAGCGGCATTAGTCCCCCGATAATGTGGCAGCTGTACCAGCGAAGCCTGCAACTGGCGGACCCCCTCGATGAGCGCCTGCTGGCTCACTGCACCCAGTTCGGCAGCTTGCACGGCTTCCTGTTTCACCTGGACGGCCCGCAAGTTACGCTGTTCGAAATCTGAATAGAAGATCAAGGCCAGCGCAGGCACCATCGGCAGCAATACCAACAAAAGCAACCGGCCATCCAGTTTTTGCCAGAAAGACTTCATTACTTCTCTTCAAAAGGATACACCGGGGGCGGTAATGCCATGTGTGCACACGATAGAACCCGCCCCTCCTCGAACTTATCCCTTAATACCATAAAGGTATCTTATTGAAATGCTTTTCTTCAACAATTCCCAGGATGAAGCCACTCCGCTTTCAGCGTTAGGAAGCCACCATCATCTCACAAAAAACCGCCGTAATCTTTCGATTACGGCGGTGGGTTTCTCACTCAAACTCGCTCGGCTTCTTCGGGGCCGCTTTGGGAGGCGTCCAGCCATCGATCGGATGGTCTTTCACGATCTCTTCCACCTGCCATAGAGCAGCACGGTCCGGATACTTCGCCCTCACCTGGGCCACCTGCTGTGGCGTGATTTCCGTGCCGGTGTTATCCCAAGAGGTCCGCACATAGGTCAGCACGGCAGCCATCTCCTCGTCGTTCAAGAGGCCACCCATCGGCGGCATCGCGGCATTGTAACCGATCCCATGAACCTCCAGCGGTCCCTCCAGACCATGCAACGCAACCTTGATGATGCGCTCCGCATCGCCTTCCACCCACTGGTTCGCCTGCAAGGGCGGGAACGCGCCCGGCACGCCTTCGCCGTTGCTCATGTGGCACTGGCCGCAGAAGTTTTCGCGCCGGAATATCTCCGCACCGAGTCGCAACTTCGCACCATTGATCTTCAGGCGCCCCGCATACTGGTCATAGCCTTTCGGCCATTCCTTGTAGGGCACGTTCTGCATGGCGCTGATGGCACCCCGGCGTTTCACATAACCGCCGTTCTCAGCCAGGCTGGCGAGTTCCTTGAAGATCGCCTCACGCTGCGGCTTCAACACCATCGCACCGCGCATCGCGTCACGCACAGCCTCCGCCGTGATCGTCTTGGAGCCCTTCACATAGGCCAGGAAAACCGGATAGAGTTTACCCTGCACCGCCGCATCGTTAATCAAAGCCGAACCGGCCATCAGCACATCCACTTCATTCTTGCCCTCGGCGAGCTTGATGACGCTCTGCGCATTCTCCGCCGAAGCATGCAACAACCCGGCATAAGAGGCCCGACGCAGGTCGGCATCCGTCGCTGCGGCATCCCGCTTCAAATAACCGGTGAACGCTTCACGGCCTTGTTCGGAATCTTCTTTGGACAGGCCCGCCAAGCGCCGCGCGATTCCGCCCACATCATCTTTACCCGTCGCCTTCAGGCTGTCCGCCACGCGGAAGAGCACTTCCGCCTGGGTCGCCTTCCACCGCTGGCGGAAGCCGGCGATGACGTTGTTATGCTCGGCCGCTTTGATGCTGTTACGCGACAGGATCTCGTAGCCCACCTGATCCGGCCAATTGCCGCCCAGACGGCTGACCAGTTCCCCGTCCGAGAGTTTCCGGATGGAGAACACACTGTTGTCATAGCCCGGGATGGGACCGAAGCGCTGCAAGTAATCCAGACTCCGCTTCATGGCGAAGTAGAGGCCGAAATCCATCGGCATCTCGGATGCCTTGATGATGAGTGCGGCCGCTTCCGTGGAATCCATGCAACTCAAGGCGTTCACCGCCTCCAAGCGCACGCGCATGTTCGGATCGAAGATCAGCTTGCGCAGGTGCTTCATCGTGTCCGGGAATTGATAAGCCTCGAAGCGCATCGCCATCGTCGCCGTGGCACGCACATTGGATTCCTTCGCCTTCAACAGATCCTCCAACAATGGGAAGTTCGGCTCGTCGTAGGACTGATATATCCAGAACGCCTCCAACCGGTGCAGGTCGTAGTCCGGATGCTTCGAGTCCAGTTGCTTCAACCACTTCGCAGTCGCCGGCAAGACCTCTTTCGCGCCGCGCTCTTGCAGTTCGCGCCGGGCATGGTAACGGGTCCGCAGGATGGGGTCCTTCAACAAATTCAGCAAGGTCTCCACCGGCTCGCCCGCGATCTTCACCGGTTGCGAAAGCGGACGGTCCTTGTGCCGGATGCGCCAGATGCGGCCATGACCGACACCACGGCGGTTGTCACGGAACTCATACTGCATGTGACCGATGACATTGTTGTAGTAATCGCAGACATACAGCGCGCCATCGGGACCGAATTGCAGCGCGATCGGACGGAAGTTCGTATCCCGCGCCTGCACCAGGTCATTGGTCTTGGTGCACAGGATGCCGGAGCCGTTCTCCTCCACCGTGATCCAGCGGATGCCGTGGAAGCCGATGCATTGACCGTTCAGATACGTGCCCTGCACATCATCCGGGAAATTATGGCTGCTCACGAATTCCGCGCCAGAGTTCGGGCGGCCCTTCTTGAAGAAGCTCAGTTCGTTCACCGAGTGCTTGCCGGGATACTCGATCGTGGGTCCGATCATGTCCTCGCTGAACTTGCTCATCAGATGCGGCAGATAATAGTTCTGCCCCGGTGACGCATCCAGGAGGATGGGATGACCCCACTTGTCGAAGGCGATGCCCCAAGGATTGGACCAGCCGTAGTTGCTGAACACATCGAGTTGCTGGCGGCTCGGCTTGAAACGCCATACCGCGCTGTCATGCGTGCGTTTGACGCCCCAAGGAGTTTCCACATTGGAAACGAGGAACGTTCCCTCAGCCATGTAGAAAGAACCGTCCGGGGCCCATTGAAAGGCTGAGATGGCATGATGGCTGTCCTCAGAGCCGAAGCCATGCAGGATGACCTCCCGCTTATCCGCGATGCCGTCTCCGTCCGTATCTTGCAAGTGCATCAGGTTCGGTTCGCTGGAGACATAGGCCCCGTTATCTCCCACCACGAAACCCATGGGGATGTAAAGGTTGTCCGCGAAGACCGTATAGCTGTCTGCCTTACCGTCCTTGTCCTTATCCTCGAGGATGACGATGGAGTCCTTGAACTTCTCGTCCGGCTTGATGTGCGGATAGGTCGGCGAGTTAGCGATCCACAGACGGCCCTTCTGGTCCCACTGCATTGCTACGGGGTTGTCGATCGGGAAATCCACCTCGGAGGCGAACAATTCTATCTCATAGCCGGGATACACCGTCATCGTCGCGCGGCTTTCCTCTGGCGTAAGATAGACGGCCTTGTCCTTCACATTCGGGTCCAGTGCCAAACCGTTCAGCACACCGCCCATGAGCGCCACCGCCACTGCCGCTTGCTTGAATTGCTTCATAGTCATCACAAAATTGAAATTCAACTGGGTCACCTTGCCTTATTTCGCCGGCTTAACGCTCCACACGGCGGCGATGGCCGGTTTCTTGGCCTTGAAGAGTTCTTGGTCCGCATCCTCGTCGATCTGCCAGAGGCGGCGCATCTCATCATCCGGGATCATCGGCACCTT
>CAZRGY010000064.1:0-1941 GCA_964599715.1 uncultured Verrucomicrobiota bacterium
TGCCTCCAGCTATCCGGACGATGAGTGGGATACGTGGATGAACAAGATGATCCCCAAGGCGAAGCTGCGGGGTAATGATTCCACGGCTTTGCTGGAGTTCATCCGTACTGTCCGCTCAAGGAACTAAGCGACCAGCCACGCTTGAGTTGTCCCCTATTCTGTTCCATCTTTTCGCCATGCAACGCGCACTCTTGTCCCTAGCTTTCTTGATAGTATTGACGTTGATGCCTATGGAGTCCCGAGCTCATGTCGTCGTCTATCCGCGTGAGGCCAAGGCGGGCAGTTACGAGGCATTCACGGTGCGCTGCCCGAATGAGAAGGATAAGGCCACCGTCAAAGTGGCGTTGGAAATCCCCGCTGACGCCGTGGCCATCCATCATTACGAACCCAAACCCGGCTGGCAGATCACCTTGGAAAAGAATACTTCGGGCGATGCCACCAAAGTCACTTGGACAGCCGAGGGTGCCGGATTGCTACCCGATCAATTCGTAGAGTTCCGCATCATGGGCAAAATCAATGCGGAAGCGAAAGCCATCGGCTGGAAGGCGTATCAGACTTACGAGGGCGACGAGGTGGTGGCGTGGACCGGCGAAGCGGGCAGCAAGACACCCGCATCCGTCACGAAACTCGGCGCCACAGCAAAAAACGAGCGTAACGCCACAGTGACTCCTCCGACGGATGGCAAAGCCAAGCTGGCTTTCAACATAGCCTTGGGTGCCTTACTCGCCAGTGTCGTCGCCATCCTTTTGGGTTTCATGCGGAAGTGACAATTGTCGGCTACGTAGACTTGCTACGGCTGGCTCCTCTCATTTGACACTCCTGCATACGGGCCGTACCTTCGCCTCCCATGTTCAAGCTCGTCGCGCCATACGAACCCGCTGGTGATCAGCCGCAAGCCATTGCGAAGCTGATGGAGGGATTGCAGGCCGGCGCGAAACATCAGACGCTGCTCGGCGTCACCGGCTCCGGCAAAACCTTCACCATGGCGAACGTCATCAAGGAGATCAACCGGCCCACGCTCGTGATCTCGCACAACAAGACGCTGGCCGCCCAGCTCTACGCCGAGTTCAAAAGCTTCTTTCCGGAGAATGCGGTCGAATACTTCGTCAGCTACTTCGATTACTACCAGCCGGAGGCTTACATTCCGCGCACGGACACGTTCATCGAGAAGGATTCGAGCATCAACGAAGAGATCGAGCGCCTGCGCCTTTCCTCCATGAGTTCGCTCTTTGCCCGCCGCGATGTCATCGTGGTGGCCAGTGTCTCGTGCATCTATGGCACCGGCAGCAAGGAAGACTACGAGGCCATGGTCATCCCGCTGAAGGTGGGCCAGGAAATCTCGCGCGACCAATTCCTCAGTCGCCTCGTCGATATCCAATACCGCCGCAATGACATCGCGTTCGAGCGCGGCGAATTCCGCGTGCGCGGTGACACCGTGGAACTGCGCCCCGGCTATACGGAGGACGGCCTGCGTATCGAATTCTTCGGGGACCAGATCGATCGCATCACGCGCTTCGATCCTTTGCTTGGTGATACGTTGGAGCAATACGACGCCATCACCGTTTATCCCGGAAAACAATTCGTCACCCCGGCCGAGAAACTTAAAAGCGCCATCCTCACCATCCGCGAGGAACTGGGCGATCGCATCGCGTGGTTCGAGAAGGAAGGCAAGCTGCTCGAGGCCCAGCGCATCAAGATGCGCACGGAATACGATCTGGAGATGATGGAGGAGATGGGCTTCTGCTCCGGCATCGAGAATTACTCGCGCCACATCGCCAAGCGTCCGCCCGGTTCGCGTCCGGCCACCATCATCGATTTCTTTCCGCCCGACTTCCTGCTGGTTATCGATGAATCCCACGCCACGGTGCCGCAGATCGGCGGCATGTATGCGGGTGACCGCTCACGCAAGAGTGTGCTGGTAGACCACGGCTTCCGCCTGCC
>CAZRGY010000064.1:2041-12735 GCA_964599715.1 uncultured Verrucomicrobiota bacterium
TGCGCGACATCGGTATCAATGTCCGCTACCTGCACAGCGAGATCGACGCCATCGAACGTGTCGAGATCTTGCGTTCATTGCGTAAAGGGGACTTCGACGTGCTGGTGGGTATCAATCTTTTGCGCGAAGGCCTCGACCTGCCGGAAGTCTCGCTCGTGGCCATTCTCGATGCAGACAAGGAAGGTTATCTGCGCTCCGCCACCAGTCTCATCCAGACGGCGGGTCGCGCGGCGCGTCATTTGAACGGCACCGTCATCCTCTATGCGGATGTGATGACGAAGAGCATCCAGAAGTTCATCGCCGTCTCGGAGTATCGCCGCAAGAAGCAGCTCGAGTACAACAAGGAGCATAACATCACGCCCCGAGGAGTCAGCCGGGCCGTGGAGGAAAGCCTGTCCTCACAGAAAGAAGTCACGGCCAAGGCCACGGCCTTCCTGCGCGACAAGCAGCCGGAGTTCGATGTGACGGAAACAGTCCGTCAACTCGAAGGCGAGATGCTCGAAGCGGCGAACAATCTGGAGTTCGAGAAGGCCGCCCTTTTGCGTGATCAGATCAACGAGCTGAAACGTAACTTCCTCGGAGAAGGAAAAGGCAGCGGCTCAAGTGCCAGCCAATCCACCAGCTACAGCAAAGGCAAGAAGGGCAACCGCAAGCTCGGGAAGAGCGGGAAAAGTAACCCGTTCTGAAATCACGCCTCCAGCGCGGCATTCCTCCCACGGGGGATGCGGTCCAAGTGGTAAATCAAAAATCCATGCAGGAACTGCCTAAGCTCGGCGATGTGATCGGGGGTCAGTTCCGCCTCGGCCAGTTGTTTCCAATCGCAATCCTGTAGGGCCGCCATCAGAGCCTTTGCCGTCTTGCCCAGCTTGATCTCCTCCGGGGCAGGGCTTTGCCCCAGCAGCTCCAGAAACTTCAACTCGAATGCCAGCACATTCACCGCTCTGGCTCCGGAAGCCGCCAAGTGTTGGACGTAGCCGAACATCAGGTCGTATATCTCCGCGATGGGCGTCTCGGTCTCGGTCGTCTGCTCGATCAGGGCCACGGCATACGCCGCCTGTTGCACGCGTCCGATATCCGAACGCAAGGCTTCATGCGTCTCGATCACACTCACTTCGCGCAGATTATGCAGGTCCGAACGGCGGCTGCGTTGGAAGGAAAAGTCCGCCTGATAAAAGATATCGAGTTTGCCGCGGAAGTTGGATTTAGGGCGGCGGGCTCCTTTGGCCACAACGGCAAGGCGGCCGAATTCCGGGGTGAGCCAGTGTACAATGAGGCTCGTCTCCGTCAGCGGCCGGGTCCGCATGATGATGCCTGAGGCGCGTTCATCCATGGTGACAAATCGTAGCGCAGGTTGACAACCTGCTGTAGCGCCGACTGGCAGTCGGCAGCGGATGCAAAATCGTCATGAAACGCAGATTACCAATCTGCGACACAGCAGACTGCCAGTCGGCGCTACATGCAGTCGTGCTCATTGAATCGATCTAGACAGGCGGCAAGTTGCCGACAGGCTGGGCGATCGGCAAATCCGGGACACCCGGCGGCTTGCCCTGATAATCGGGGGCCACTGAACCGAGACTGATGATGAACTTGATGCCATCGGCGACTTCCATTTCCAACTTAGTGACCTTGCTCTCGGGAACCAAAATCAGGAACCCGGTCGTCGGATTTGGAGTCGTGGGCACAAAGATACTCACGATCTTTTCCTTCGTCTTGCTTTGCACCTCCTGATGCTGGTCCCCGGTGATGAAGCCGATGGAGTAGATGCCTTCACGCGGGAACTCTACCATCACCACCTGTTTGAATGAAGAATTCTTGTTCGTGGCGAAGGCATCGTTCACCTGCTTGATGGCGCCGTAAACCTTGTTCAGGAGCGGCACCTTAAGCATGATCTGATCCACCAACTGGATGACCTGACGCCCGAAGTAAAGCCGGGCCAGGCTGCCGATGAGCGTGATAATCGAGGCAGCCAAAACCAAAGCGACCAGGCTCCAATACCAATACATCTCCCCTTTACCGCCATCCTTGTGCGTGATGTCCGCGGGGATGAAGATGAGGAGGGTATCGGTCAAGTTGGCGATCGTGCCAAAAAGCCAGAGAACCACCGCGATGGAAAGGACCGCGGGCAGGACTACGGCGAGTCCCGCGAAGAAGTTGGCCTGCCAGCGGCTAAATTTATTATTCACGCGCGCAATCTAGTCTTCGTCCCAAGTTTTCGCAAAGCAAACCGCTTGGCCAAAGCCTTCACGAGGCGGTTCTCCTCCCGCTTCATGATGCGCCGCTTGACCGGCTCCAGATCATCGTACCCCTGCAGGTGCAGCACCCCATGCACCACGTAGCGGGCCAGTTCCTCGGTCCAGTGCGCCTTGAACTGCTTGCCTTGCTTCAGGGCATCATCCACGCAGATGTATAGCTCGCCATAGACCTCCGGGACGGGCTCGCCCGAAGGAACTTCCGAACGGTAATCGAAGGTGATGACATCCGTAGAGCCTTCGTGCTGAAGGTAATCCCAATTCACCTGGGCCATCTCCTCAGGTTCTACAAGGTGGATACCCAGTTGAAAGGATTTCAGCGCGAGATCTTCCGTGAGCAAGGCACGGGTCACCGACCGCAGCAGCTTGGTATCGACTGCTTTCGTTTTCTGCCGGTTCCGTAATTGGAGTTCATTGCTCATTCCGTGCCCGCCCTGCCCCGATGTTTCTCGTATGCGGCGATGATGCGCTGCACTAACGGATGCCGCACCACGTCTTGCTTGGTGAATTCCTGAAAACCGATACCCGGAACTTTCTTCAAGGCATGGACCGCTTCCACGAGGCCGGACTTCTTCTGGTTCGGCAAATCGATCTGCGTGGGGTCACCCGTGATGACCGCCTTGGAATTATGGCCAAGGCGCGTGAGGAACATGAACATCTGCTCAGTGGTCGCGTTCTGCGCTTCATCCAGAACGATGAACGCGTGGTTCAAGGTGCGACCGCGCATGTAAGCCAGTGGAGCGATCTCGATGACGCCCCGCTCGCGATGCTTGTCCAACTCCTCGGGCGGCAGCATATCGTGCAGCGCGTCATAGAGCGGGCGCAGATATGGCGTGAGCTTTTCGTGCAAGTCACCGGGCAGGAAGCCCAGGGCTTCACCGGCTTCCACGGCGGGCCGGGTCAGGATGATACGACTGACCTTGCCCGCTCGCAGGGCCGAGGTCGCCATGGCCATGGCCAAGTATGTCTTGCCCGTGCCGGCCGGACCGACGCCGAAGGTGACGTCGTGATTGCGGATGGCTTCCACGTAGAGTTTCTGCCCGACGGTCTTGGGCGTGATGGAGGGCTTCGCCGGTGAGGTGTGGATACGCTCGCTCATCAGGCTGCGCAAGGCAGCGACGCCTTCGGCCTTCACTACGCCGAGGGCAGAATTGAACTCACGGTTCCGCACCTGCGAACCGGCCTTCATCGACTCGTCGAGAATCTCGAACATCTGTTTGGCCAAGGCGATCTTGTCTGAATCGCCCTCGAGCTTCACCCAGCCATCACGCGTGGTGGCCTTTAACTGTAGCTGCTCCTCCAGTGCCTTCAGGTTCTTCGTATCGTTCCCGAAGAGCTGCTGCACGAGACGGGGGTTCTCAAAATGGATAGTTTCTTCGCCCATAGGAAATATCAGAGGTTGGCCATGGCTGCCCGCAGCTTGGCCGCCGTATCGGCGAGGGCCTCGGGGATGATGGCGGTGCTGCCGGTGACCGGCATAAAGTTCACATCGCCGTTCCAGCGCGGCACGATGTGGATGTGCAGATGCTCGACGATGCCAGCACCCGCGACCTGACCGAGGTTCACACCGATGTTGAAGCCGTGCGGCCTCATCACCTGAGTTAACGCCGCCTGACAACGCCGCGTGAGCTGCATCAGCTCCAGCATCTCGTCATCCGTGAGGTCGTTGAAGTCCGGCACCTGCTTGTAGGGCACGGTCATGATGTGCCCGCCGTTATAGGGATACCGGTTCAGGACCGCGTAACAGGTCTTACCCCGGGCGATGACATAGTTGCCCACATCGTCGCTGGACTCGGCGATCTGCGTAAAAATGGAGCGTCCGTCCTTTGGGCCTTTTGGGCCAAGGATGTACTCGATCCGCCAAGGGGCGTGCAACGCTTCCATGCGAGCAAGCTAACAAGGCGCGGGGAATTGTCAAAAGCGGAGCATAGGCCAAACGCAAGCTTCCGGTCAGGCGGCGCTTTCACTAAACTGCCCCCAGCAGCATGAACATCCGCATCCTCGAAGGCAGCATCCGACGCATCGACCTGCATACCCGCATGCCGTTCAAATACGGCATCGCGACGATGACGCATATGCCGCAAGTCTTCGTCAGCCTGCGCTGTGAGGTGGACGACCGCACGATTGAGGGCATGTCCTCCGACCTGCTGCCGCCGAAGTGGTTCACCAAGATCCCCGAGAAAGACCCATTGCTGGAGATCGAGGAAATGCTGCTCGTCATCCGGAATGCCCTGACTCTCGCCCAAGGAAAGGCGGGGCCAAGCGCGTTTGACCTGTGGCTTGAGCTATATCACGCGCAAAGCAAGTGGGCGATCACCCAATCCTTCCCGCCCTTGCTGGCGCACTTCGGCACCTCGCTGGTCGAGCGGGCACTGATTGACGCCGTCTGTCGGGCGACAGGTAAACAGTTCGCGACAGCATTGCATGAAAACACTTTCGGCATCCGCTTAGGTGATGTGCACGCCGCTTTGGCTGGCCGGCAACCAAGCGATCTGCTGCCCGACAATCCCCTGCCCTCGGTCATTGCACGTCACACAGTCGGACTCGCCGATCCATTGACGGATGCGGATATCCCAGAAGCGAATCGTCTGAGCGATGGTTTGCCGCAATCGCTGGAGGATTGCATTCGCACTTATGGTCTGCGTCATTTCAAACTCAAGGTGAATGGCCAACCAGCCAGCGATTTAGCGCGCCTGCAGGCGATCGCCGCCATTCTGGAGCGCGCGGCTCCGGTCGATTACGCCTTCAGCCTGGATGGCAACGAGCAGTTCAAATCCATCGAAAGCTTCCGTGAGTTCTGGGAGTCGTTGCAGAACGAGCCCTCGCTGACTGGCTTCCTGAAACACCTCTATTTCATCGAGCAACCGCTGCATCGTGATTACGCACTCACGGATGCCGTCGGTGAAGCTATGAGCAATTGGCCGGATCGGCCACCGATGATCATCGATGAATCCGATGGCGATCTGACCTGTCTCACGCGCGCCTTGTCCTTGGGCTACTCGGGGACGAGCCATAAGAACTGTAAAGGCGTTTTCAAAGGCATCGCGAACCGTTGCCTGCTGCGTCAGCGCGAGGAGGAACAGCCGAATGAAGGCTGGCTCATGAGCGGTGAGGATCTTTGCAACCAAGGTCCCATCGCGCTGCTGCAAGATCTGGCGGTGACCGGCGCCTTGGGTATCGAGAGCGTGGAGCGTAACGGTCATCACTACGTAGCCGGTCTCTCAGCGTATCCGGAAGACGTGCAGCAACAGGTGCTCGCAGCGCATCCCGACCTGTATCATGCGACCGCCAAAGGCTGGCCCAGCCTGACAATCGAGGACGGGCGCATCTCTTTGAAATCCATCAACCAGTCGCCGTTCGGAAATGGATTTATCCTCCCATGCTCCGGATTCACGGATGTCACTCGGAGCTAAACTAGATCAACGCTCCTTCAACCACTGCGGCCCGACGCTCTCCTTTTTAGCCGGGCTGTAAAGACTCACCGCTGAGGACACTTCATCGCAGCCGACATCTGGTGAGCTGCCTCTAGGTTGACCATCAATATCTCTATCAACATCAGGAAACTTGCCGATGGCCGCGTCCAACACGGGACTATTCACTTGTGGGCGATAGATGCCTTCCTTGTCTTTGACCACATTCACAGTTTGAACCAACAAGCCATTGGTGTCCGGCAAACCGGTCGCGCCTTGCGCGATATTTCCCTGCCACTCCCAGTTTACCGGGGGCGTCTCTATATTCACCAGAGGCGTCTTCCCTGCGACGAGCAGATTGCAGGCGAAGCCACAATCCAAGGGCGGTAGATTCGCCCCTTTGGGATTGTCGCTCACGTAGCCGATCAGGACGGTGGATTTGCAATCCACAAAGGTATTGAATGCGATGACCGCGCGCTTCACCTGGAAGTATCCGTGCAAGGGTGAATCGGGCAGGCCGTTCATCAGTGTTAAAGCGGAGCGCGTCTCGTCCCCGCTCAGTTCGGCGAAGTAGTTGTTGATGATGAGATGATCTTCGCCGATCACGCGCACACCACCCGTGTTTTTCAGATGATTTCCGAGGAAATAATTCGCTTCCACCAAGCAACGATTTCCATGACGCAGGGTCATTGCGCCTTCACAGTTCAAGAAGGTATTGTGCCGATACGTGTTCTCGCATGATTTATTGGAGACGATCTCCACCTCGCCATTGCACTTCTCAAAAAGATTGAATTCCACTGTCGTGCGCGAGTTGTTCATCGAAACCTCGCTCGTGCCTACACGGATGGTTTCACCCCCGTTTTGACCAAGGCGTGGACGCGGTCCAAAATGATTGTGATCGATCTGATGGTAATTCGGCTGATCGCCCACCCACACCACTAGTGTGGTGCCGGCGTGCTGTTTGCCAGCGAGGTAGCAATGATCCACGCGATTGCTCACACCGTAGAGAGAGACCCACTTGTAATCCTGCTTCTTTGCCGGTGGGTTGTAGTCCGTGATGGCGCACGACGTGACGCGACAGTTCGTAGCAAGCTGCTTGGAACTGGCACGGAACTCGATGACATCATCCTTGCGCTCACCCGCCCCCTTGAACCATAGCCCCTCGGCAATCAAATGCTGGCCGCCAATGCGGAGACGCGAGTTTCCAGTAAGGATGACCTGTCCGGGAGTCTCGGCACGCAGTGTGATTGGTTTATCCGCCGTGCCTTGGGCGGTGAACAATAAATTGGCATCAGCCCAACCGCCGTTCTTCAACACGATCACATCGCCCGGTTTAGCGGCTTTCTGAACGCGAGAGAATTCGCCAGGGTTTGCAGTGACGTGCTCAGCTCCATGACTTGCCCAATCACCCAAAGTCATCAGGCAAACAAGCGCCAGCCAGCGGGCGGATCGGAGAAAGACAGGCATGCTCACTTCTTCCAAGCGCGCTCAAAGCCCTGCAGACCGATCTTGTCCAAGGGCAAGCTCTCAAAACCGAGCTGCTTGGCGGGCGAGGCGTTGGCAGGTTGATAGATATCCAGCCCCGGGTTGGTGAACATCGGGTCAGCTATCATAGAGTTTTTGTCGAAGCCCGACGTCTGCCAGGTCTTCAACGGCCCACGCGGCGTTATCTTAGTACCGTTGAAAAAGGACGCCCCTTGGGTGTGCCAGAAAAGATTCCGTCCGGACTCGGCCAACATGGAATTGGCCCACGTGCCGGCGTGTTGGATGAGGCTGGCTTCTGTGCTCTTGAAGGAAACGATGTTCCGTGAGAACCGGTTGTTCACGCTGGAGGCATCAGCCGCCTGGAAAAAGACCTGCCCATCCGCGCCATCCACGAAAACGTTGTTCTCGATCACATTGTTACGCCCACCCAACACCCCCACGCCGCCCAAGACACTACGAGCCACCACATTGCCGCGCACCGTTGCGCCGCTGGTGTAATCATCGAGCAAGATGCCCCAAGTGTAATATGGCGAACGGAACTTGCCATCGGTATCCGTGCCCAAACCGCCAGTGTCACGGATGCGGTTATACTGGATGACATTACCAGTGTCTTTGCGATGACGACCAGTGGTCTCGATCGCACCGCTGTTCACAGTCTCAAGATTGGTGAACTGGATGTCGTTATACTCCACCACGTTCGTGTGGGAGTAATTGCTGTTGTCCGGACTCCGCAGCAACACCGCCGAGCGCGGCAGGTGATGGAAAAGGTTGTAGGCGATACGATTCCCGCTGCCGCTCGCAGCCGTCACGCCGGACACATACTTGTAAACCTCACCGATGTGGTGGATCCAGTTTCCCGCCACCAGATTACTCGTTGCTTGTGTGGAGGCTGGCCCATGGAAAAGCACCGCGCCCTGGCCCAAGCCTGTCATCTCATTGCCCACGATCAGATTCTCGGTGGAACGATTCTCCAGCCGGACAGCGTGACCACCCAGATTCAAGAACCGGTTCGTCTCCAACACACATTTGCGCGCGCCCCCTAGCCAGATCGCCGCATCACTCGGCGCAGTGATGGGTGCATTGCGGGAATACGTCGTGTGCCGGAACTCGAAACCGGACAGGGTGAAACCCTCCACCCACTTGTTTCGCGCGGGATCGCCCTTGAACTCGATCAGACGATCCAGCACCGGCACGAACGCCAGTTGGTCTTGAAAGGTCGGCACCGGCGGCCAGAAATAAAGATTCCCCGAGGCCCGGTCCAGATACCACTCACCCGGTGCATCCAACTCCTCGAAAGCGTTCGCCACGAAGTAGCGATTGCCCGGCAGGATATCCACGCTGGAACTGCTGTTCGGCTGCAATGTGGCGACCAGTTTGTCCTGGTCGATGCCGCGCAACTGCATGATCGTGTTCGCCTGACCAGTCCCCGGAAACATCTGGATCTCCACCTCGGGTGACTTGGCGTAATCCTTCATGTCCCCCGAACGGAATTGGAACCGGCCGCGCGTAGAAGTCGCCGTCAGGCTGGGCTTCACCATATCCTTGGCATTCGCGCCGACCATAGCCTCCGCCTGCACCACCAAGAGCTGCCGCCCAGCCACGGGTCGGGCCAAGGCACTGCCGGTGGCACTCACCGCGGCGTTCCACGCCGGGTCATCACTCAGCGCGATGGCATCCAGATTGATATAACCGCCCTGCAGATTGTTCCACCGGATGATCTGCGGCCCTTGCAACAAATTCATCGTCGCCACCACGGACCAACGGTAGCGCCCTTGTGTGTCTGGCAGATTCTGCAACATCACCGGCTGCTCGGAAGCCGTTTGCATAGAGCAACGCCCCGCCATGTTATTGAATCCTGCCTGCGCGTTCTGTGCCGCATACAACAGCGCCACCCGATACGTCCCCGCCACCGGCACATCCACGCTCCACTCCACCCAGTCACCCGCGTTGTTGATCCGCGAGATGAAGGCACCGAACGCCCCGGCTCCCGGACCATCGCTCACCACAAAATTCCAGCCGCCTGTGTAAGGTTGCGCCGGATCAAAGTTCGGGAAACGCGCCCGCGTCTGCAAAGCCGTATCCAGCCAGAACTGTCCGAAGAACAGCCGCTTCGTCCGCACCTCCGGGATGTTCACCACCCAGATATCATTCGTGGCGCGGTTCCAGCCCCGCACCGTCATGGCGCCACTCAAGACCGGCTTCTCCCCCGGATACGCCGTCAGCGTGTGCCCCGAATCCTCCGGCTTGACCTCCAGAGGTTCCGTCAGGTGATAATAACCGCCGCGCACATACGTCGTGCATTTGAAGGGCTGCTTGCGCATCTCCTCCAGCGCTTTTCCCAAGGTGGCAAAGGGACCATCCGTCCGTGTCGCATTCGGGCCCAGGAGCTTCCCGGTCCACTGATCATTCCCCGCGGGCGAGATGAAATAACGGCCTCCCGCAGATTCCAATACCGTTTGCGCGGATAGCAGAAAGGTTTGCGCCACCACGATGGCGGCCGTCAGACTGGCGAGCTTTAGCAAGTTCATCGTCCTCATGCAAAAATGGCTTCCTCCACACTCTGCCCGCATTCCTAGCCATATTCAAACTTTGCCCACCAATTTCTTCGCCCGCCGCACCCATACCCGATCCCGCTTCCGCTGGAAGCCCGGTAAATGGGCGCTATCCTCCAGCATCTCCACCAATAACCCGCGCGCCTCAGGTAACCGGTTCGCCGCCACATACAACTCTGCCAACTGCACCCGGGCACGGGCGTAACTGTTACTCTGCAACACCTGCTCGAACTCCCGGATCGCCTCCGCCGAACGGCCCAGCACCGCATACGTCTCTGCCAGCGCCATCCGCGTGTGCCCGTAATCATGCTTCGGCACCTCCGCGCACACACCCTCGAGCAACGGCAAGGCTTCCTGCGGACGCTTCAGCCGCAAGAGACACTGGCCGTAATGCGCCCGCGTCTCCACATCCGTCGCATCCCGCTCCATCGCTGCCTGGTAGCACGCCTCCGCCTTGTCCAGCTTGCCCTGTTGGAAATAGATATCCCCCAGTTGCGAATGATGATGCGCGTTATCCAGATTATGGATCTGCGCCTGCAACTCCTTGATCCGCCTCCGGTCGAAGGAACCCGGAAATTCGAACCCCCGGCTCAAACTACTGTTCCCATCCCGGTACACCATGAAGAAATACAGGATGGTATTGAGCGGCGGGAAGATGATCAGAAACGCCACCCACATCCACTCCCGGCGTTCCACCGCATCCACCAGCATCACCAGCCAGAAGATGCCGAACAAGGCACCTCCCAACCCAAAGATCCCGATCGATTCAAATAGGAAAGCCATCCGCAACCTCCCTTCCGCTCAAGTTCAAGTTATCGACGCATCACACCCTGTTATAAGTTTCGTAAAGGGTGAATCACTCCCCACAGCCAAACGCACTCCGCCAAAACTTGCAACGCCGGAATCACCAGCCGACCTGCCAAAACCGTAGCCATCAAAGTGCCGAGGCTCTAACCTTGTCCTCTTCTCTCTCGACGTTCAGAGTTCGACGCATTGGC
>CAZRGY010000065.1:0-12694 GCA_964599715.1 uncultured Verrucomicrobiota bacterium
GGATCCGCTTGATGCCAGCAAACGGTTTATTCCTTTCACCATCCAGTGTGTGTTCAAAGAATGGAGGACAGATGATGAATAGCCTCTCCAAAGTCCAGCGGATCCAAGTGATTGGAATCAGCGCCGGAGCTTTGTTGATACTGACATTGATCTATCTGTTTTTTATCCATCAAGGCCAGTTGGATCTGTTTGAAATCCGTCAGTCCCAAGCGGCCGGCCGAAGTGAGCAGGAGGCAGCGCGCAGACGCATCAAGATGCGACCCGTTTTTGAACGGGAACTGGCCCTGGCTCAAGGTCGGTTGGGAGAAATCGAGGAAACCATGGCAGCCGGCGATGTATATCTGTGGATGGTTCGTGTCTTGGATCAATCTTCTGAAAAGTTTGAGGTGACTTTCAACCAGGTTGAAGCACCCCAGTTTGAACCTAGCCAGTTCATGCCCAGTGTACCGTATGAGGCCGCGCGATTCACAGTGAGCGGCCGGGCAACCTACCATGAGTTCGGTGCTTTTATGGCCGATCTCGAGAATGCTTATCCCCTCCTCCGTTTCCACCGGTTGGAGTTGGAGCCCTTTGCCTATGGGCGTCCGAATCCTGAAGAAGTGGGGTTGCTTCGTTTTCAAGCGGAACTGACGGTGCCTGTCAGGAGGCGGGAAAAATGACAGCGCTGAATTCTTGGCCAATGGCTTAATCTCCCAGCCGCGGATTACCGGGGAAGGTTGCCTGTGGAGCGTGTTGAGTTGTGTATTCCAGCCAGATCGGCAAAACAGGAGAGCAGTGACATTCTTTTTGCCAAATGAAGGAAATGGCAGTTCTATTGATGGGGATGCCAAAAGTTGGCGTCCAAATGAACAGTATGCGCCGTCAAAACCCCTTAGTTCGCATCTGGTTGACCATCTGGCTGGTGGTTTTGGCCAGTTATTCCTTCCAAACTCTGGCGGCTCAGCGCGGAGTGCCTCGCAAAAATACCACCAAAACTGAGGTGAAGGAATCGGTGGTTACGACCCCGGCGGATAGTAAAAAGGAACAGCCCGAGGCGGCATCTGCGGATGGGCTGATGTCCGTGGAGGAATTGACGGCGAAGGCCAAGAAATCGCTGGTGGTCATTTCGCATTATGGCCGGGACGGCAAGGTGGATGGAGTGGGGTCTGGTTTTGTCGTAGATGCCAACGGGTTGATCGCGACGAGCTTTCATGTCATCGGTGAAGCGCGGCCGATCAAAGTGGAGTTTCCCGATGGAAAAGAACGCGCCGTGACCGAGGTCTACGCGTGGGACCGCAAACTCGATCTGGCGATCCTGAAAGTGGATGCCAAAGGGCTCACCCCGTTGCCGCTAGGGGATTCTGATGAGTTGAAGCAAGGAGCGAGCGTGGTGGCCTTGGGAAATCCCCAAGGCTTGGAATACAGCGTAGTGCAGGGGGTGGTTTCAGGCCGTCGGGAGTTTGAATACAGTGAGATGATCCAACTGGCGATTCCCCTTGAGCCGGGCAACAGCGGTGGTCCTTTGCTGGATATGTATGGCCGCGTGCACGGCATCCTGACATTGAAGCATGCGGTGACGCGCAACTTGGGTTTTGCGATGCCGGTGAACGCTTTGAAGCCCATGCTGGAGCGGCCGAACCCGGTGCCTTTGGAGCATTGGCTGACGATCGCCACGGTGAATCCTGAGGAGTGGGAGCCGTTCTTTGGCGCTCGCTGGGTGCAGCGTGGCGGGCAACTTTCTGTGGAAGGGACAGGGCAGGGCTTTGGTGGGCGGTCCATTCTCTTGTCCAAGACTGAAGTGCCGGAGAAGAAGTTCGAAGTAGCCGTGAAGGTGAAGATGGATGATGAATCCGGTGCGGCGGGACTGATCTTTGGCGCGGATGATGAGAATGTGCATTTTGGGTTTTATCCCTCGAATGGCCGCTTGCGCCTGACGCGGTTCAATGGCTCCAGCGTGTATTCCTGGCAGGTTTTGAAGGACATGCCATCACCCTTTTATCGCGCCGGAGAATGGAACGAATTGCGCGTTAAAGTTGAGGGCGGGAAGATGCAGTGTTTTGTGAATGATGAACTGTTCACAGCCATCGCTTGGGAAAATCCGGTGAAGGGCAAGGCTGGTTTGGCGAAGTTCCGGCAGACCCAAGCGGATTACAAACAGTTCCGGGTAGGGGAAGAATTGCCGTCAGGTCAGACATCCAAAGCAGTTCTTGCAAAAATAGATGAGCAATTGAAGGAGTTGAAGCCATCGTTGTTTCCTGACCCCAAACTGGTGGAGTCTTTGCAGAGGCACGGCGATGAAGGGCGAAAAGTTCTGGCCGAAAGGGCGGAGGCGATGAAAAAGGAATCGGAGCTGTTGCAGCGGCTGTCAGAGGCTGTGCATGAGCGTAATGTACAGACGGAACTCAAAAAGCTCTTCGCTGAAGGGGATGACAAGGCTGACCTCTTTGAAGCTGCCATGCTGGTGGCCAAGCTGGATAACGAAGAATTGGAAGTGGCGCCCTACCGGAAACAACTGGAGCGCATGGCGCGAGAGATTCGGGAGCGGTTGCCCAACAAAGCCACCCCCAAGGAACGTATCAAGCTGCTGAACGATTACCTGTTCACCGAAAATGGATTCCGGGGCAGCCGGAATGATTACGAGAACAAGGCGAACAGCTATCTGAACAATGTGATCGATGATCGCGAGGGTATTCCGATCACACTATCCGTGCTCTATCTGGAACTGGCCAGGCGGATCGGAGTGGAAGACATGGTGGGTATCGGTTTGCCGAGCCATTTCGTGGTGCAGCACCGTCCGAAGGAAGGCGAGCAGCAATACATCGATGTCTATGAAGGCGGCAAACCGATGAGCCAGTTGGAGGCGGAACTGATTGTGCGTTTCAATGAGCGCAACCGTTCCCGGGATGAGGCACTGGAGCCGATGACCAAGCACCAGATCGTGATGCGTATGCTGACCAATCTGCTCAACCTGAGTCTTGATAGCGATACTCCAAGCTTAACCCTGCGCTACTTGGACACCATGGTGGCACTCGCACCTGATGAGGCGGGTTTGCGGCTCAGGAGAGCCGGGCTGCGGCTGCAGACTGGCGATACCCAAGGCAGCCGGACAGATTTGCGCTGGCTGTTAGATAATGAGCCCAAGGGAGTGGACCTCGACAAGGTGGCGGAGCTTTACCGTTCTTTGTGATCCTGACCGCGTAGTGCTTTTCCCCTCGTTTCATCAGGAAACATCTTTTAGGGTGAGAAGACATGGCTGAGGGAGTATCGCAAAATTCGGGCCCGGAGCTAGCCCGGCACATCGGCCTGTTCTCGCTCGTGGTCTACGGCGTCGGGGACATGGTGGGTGCTGGAATTTACGGCACGATCGGGGTGGCGGCCGGAGTTTTGGGGAATGCAATCTGGCTCTCATTCGCCATCTCGATGGTTGCGGCCCTGCTGACAGGGCTGTGCTACGCCTCCTTGGGCTCGCGTTATCCCCGCGCAGGCGGAGCTGCTTACGTCACCGAACGGGCTTATGGTCTCAAGTTCCTTTCCTACGTGGTCGGCTTGGCGGTGACGGCTTCCGGTCTTACCTCCATGGCTGCGGGAAGCAATGTCTTCGCGGATACCTTGGGCGGCATGTTTCCCGGGCTGAACGTAAAAGTGATTCTGGTCTCCTTTCTCCTGCTGATGGCCGCGATCAATCTCATCGGCATCAAGGAATCCATGACGGCCAATCTGATCTGTACGGCCGTGGAGATCGCCGGGCTCCTCTTTGTTATTTTCGTGGGAGCACGGTATTGGGGGAATGTGAATTACTTCGAGGTTCCGGAAGGCAGCACCTTGGGAGCATCCATGCTGATTTCGGGCGCCGTGCTTACTTTTTATGCCTTTGTGGGGTTCGAGGACATGCTCAACGTGGGGGAGGAAGTGAAGGATCCGCAAAGGACGTTGCCACGCGGCATTGTGATCGCGTTGCTGGTGGCCACCGTGTTTTACATGCTTGTCAGCATCACGGCGGTCTCGGTGGTGGAGGCAAAGAATCTGGCTGACTCCAAACTTGGCGCGCCGTTGACCCAGATTGTGGCCAAGGCGGCTCCTTGGATGCCCAAGGAGATTTATACATTTATCACCCTGTTCGCCGTGGCGAACACGGCCTTGCTCAACTGTGTCATGGGTTCCCGGCTGCTCTACGGCATGGCGCGACAGGGGTTGGTGCCGCATCGTCTGGGCGCGGTGCATCCTCGTTTTCGCACGCCGCACATCGCCATCATCGCTCTAACGGTGGTGGTTCTGATTCTGGCCTTGTCGGGAACGATCGGCCAGTTGGCGTCAGCCACGAGTCTCTTATTATTGAGCTGCTTCTGCCTAGTGAACGGAGCCTTGTTGGTCTTGCAATGCCGGTCCGATGAGCCCAAGGGCAGCATGGAGATCCCGAAAATCGTGCCGGTTTTGGGAGTCGTCGTTTGCATCTGTCTCATTTTTGCCCGAGTGACCGCACCGGAAGCAGACAAGAAGGCACCTTTGATTGCCGGTCTGATTGTGGCGGTGATTTCTGCGTTCTATCTGGTTCTTAAACCGAAAAATGTCAGCGATGTGAAGGCGGAGGGCCCCTTGGTGGATTAATCCGTCCATTTCAACTACTTACGACTCCAACCCGATTCCTTGTAATCTCGAATTGCTCCAAGCGCCGGCCTAAACTCCTGCAGATTCTGAATGGAGGTATTTGATAGAGTCTTGTGTATCTATTGAAATGGTACGTTAGGTGCTACTCTCAACTTGGATGGAATAAACTGTCAGAGCCTTGAACTGAGAAATCGGTATAAAAATAATGAAGAATGGTGCCCCGGTTAGGACTTGAACCTAAAACCAATTGATTAAGAGTCAACTGCTCTACCATTGAGCTACCGAGGCCCCAAATAGGACCGGCAGGATATTGAAGAGACTGATATTGTCAATATCTTGCACGAGAAAAATTTGAGCGAGGAATCGAGGTCGCAAATACGCAGCCGACGAGACCGATTCAGGCTAAAACCTCAGCCATAGAAACTCATTGAAGTGAAAATAGATTCCGCGGGATTACGCGCTTTTAAAATAGGGCCATATGAACCTTGACTAAGGGTGTAAAGAACCTATCAATAAATCTATTGGGCTCTATTCTGGGGCCTTAAACTGAAATGAATCTCAGAAACATTTTATCCAGCAAATGCTCCAGCCGGAAGGCTGTGCAACAGCGGAGGTGGGGATTTACTTTGCCGGAAGTGGTCATCTCGGTGGCTATCTCTTCCTTGGCCATCGGGGGTATCATCTATGGTTATATCATCTCCGCCCGGCGGGCGGAGTGGTCGGGTTATTCGTTAGCGGCCCATGCGTCCGCAGTGCAAGTCTTGGAGCGGTGCCGGGCGGCCAAGTGGGATCCCACGCTGAGTCCGCCGGTGGATTTGCTGACCACAGCCCAGTTCCCCACGGAACCGATGCTGATGGACATCCCGGTCACGGGGACCAACGCCGTCTATGCCACCAACTATATCACCATTTCCAGCATCAGTGTGAATCCACCAGTCAAACTCATCCGGGTGGATGCGATCTGGAAGTTTTTGAACGGGCGTCTTTATACCAACACGGTGGTGACCTACCGCTCTCCGGGAACTTGATATGAAAATCTCAACCGCCAGCCAGATTCTTCCTGGCACCCGTCAACTGGCTTTCACGTTGACGGAGCTGATGGTCTCCATGGCGCTCATGGTCATCGTCATGGGAGGCATCATCTATTCGCATATCAACGGTCTGCGCTTCTATGAGATCACGCGGGCGAAGCTGGGAGCCAGTGAATCCGCCCGTATCACACTGGGGTTGCTGACATCGGAGATCCGCAGCGCCCAACGCGTGGCGATCGGGACCGGCAGCAATTCGAGTTTTGTCGAAGTGGGGGATGGCACCAACCAGCAGGGCAACTCCATCCAGGTCTACCGTGCGGACTGGCATGCCACGACGAACTCCAACTCGTGGATTCGTTACTACCGGGATGACGCGACTTCCTTCGTCATGCGCAAACCGGGCCCCTCGGCTAATCCCCAACTCGTGGCCGAATATGTGACTAATGTCATTGTCTTCGCGGCCACGGATCATACCGGGACAAATGTGCTGACCGAGAACGACAACAACGAGGTCATCGATGTGAAGCTGCAGTTCTACCAATTGCGCTACCCGCGCGTGAGCATCGGGACCAACCAGTTTTTTGAGTTTTTCCAGATCTCGTCGCGCGTGGCGCGCCGCTCCATCTGAAAAGGTGCCGTATGAAAATATTACTGAATCTTGTGCGGAAGAACCGGGGCTTTGCCCTCTTGCTCGTCCTGGTGTTCACCAGCATCGGCCTGCTGCTGATGTCGGCCTCGATGAGTTACACCTCGAACACGGCGCTGCTGAACGAGCGCAACAACCAGTATAACTCCACCATGCTGGCGGCGGAGGCGGCGACGGAGAAGATTGTCAGCGCGATGATCAGCGATTTCAAGAACTACGGCCAGCCCGGCATCGCCAACAACCTGAACAACTACAAGTTGCTGGTGCCGACCTCCGGGGAGAACGCCTATTGGGGTTCCTTTCAGTTTACGGATGCACAAGGCAATGCGAACCGTTCGTACGTGGCGGCCAACGGGGCTTCCTATTTCACTGCTGACCTCGGCTCCACCTACAGCGGCCTGGGCGGCACACGCATCCCGTACAAGATCATCTCGAACGCCAAGATGGCCAATGGGCGTTTCACATTGACCAATGCAGTCCAACAGGAGGTGGCGTTCACCACCATCCCGATCTTCCAGTACGCAATCTTTTATAACGGCCTGCTCGAGTTGACCCGGGCCGCCCCCTTGAACATCCGCGGCCGGGTCCACAGCAACAGCTCTATCTACTACGGCAGTTTCTCCAGCAGCTATGTGAACTTCTATGAAGACGTGACTTCGTCGGGTACGATGGAGAAAAAGAGCTGGTGGGATTACACGGTTTCCGACTACACCGGGGCTATCACATTTCATCAGTCCAAGACGACGAACGCGCCAACCATGTCGCTCCCCATCGGCACGAACAACACCTCGGCCGCCGTGCATGAGGTGATTGAACGGCCTGATCCCGGCGAATCCATCAATTCTGCGATGGGGCAGGAGCGGTACTACAACAAGGCAGAGATCGTCATCCTCGTGAGTAACAGCACGGTGAATGTGAGCGTCAAGACGCCCTATTCCGCCACCTCGAACGCGATCCTATACACGAACGCGCAGTACTTTATCTCCACCAACAAGAACATGTATGACCAGCGCGAAGGGGAGAACCAGATGATCACGGAAATCGACATGGCCAAATTCATCACTTGGCTGGGCACCAATGCCACCGTGAGTTCGACCGTTGCCACCACCCCTTCCATTGTTTACGTTGAGGACACTCGCGGCGGGACGGTTTATAATACCAACATAACCACTACGCCGACCGTCACTACCGTGACGACTTGGCCAGGCAATGGGGTCGGGACTATCACCACTAATCCCGGTCCTTGGCAGCCCAGCGGGAGCGGGGTGGCGTTCTCTTCCATCCCCGCCGACCGCTACCAGTACTACAAGTCCTCCAGCAAACCCAACCGATACAAGTATAACTACATCGCCAGTTATACCTACGATGATTACAGCAATCTGATCACGAACATCAATGTCACTTCCACCGATACAGGCAATGCCGCGGTGCGGGTCGTGAATGGGAAGACCCTGCCCGCCAACGGCATGACGATCGTCACGCCCAACGGGTTATATGTGCAGGGGCACTACAACTGCCCTACCGACGCGCATCTGGGGACCACGAATACCACCGATACCAAACCTGCTTCCCTGGTGGCGGATGCCGTGACCCTCCTTTCGGGTTCATGGGATGATGCCGACAGTGATGAGAGCTACACCAGCCGTGACGCTGCGAATACCACCGTGAATGCAGCCATCATCAGCGGTAACGTGGAGAGCCAGGGCAGTGATGGTGACAGCCCGATGAGTGGCGGGGCGCATAATCTGCCACGTCTGCTCGAAGATTGGTCGGGCCGGACCTTGACCATCAACGGGTCACTGGTCTGCCTCTACCAGAGCACCCGGGCCAACGGCAACTTCATCCATCCGGGATACAGCGGCCAGTATTATGTGCCGCCCACCCGTGACTGGTCGTTTGACCGAAACTTCCTGGATCCGAACAAATTGCCGCCCGGCACACCCGCGGTGCGCGTCTTGGAACGGCTCAAGTGGACCAATCCCCCGGCCAACACGGTGAACTACTCAGGTTATTGATCCCTTAATCCTGCTTAAAAGCCTATGAAGCTGAACAAATGGTTGGTTGGTGGAGTCACCGGGCTGGTGATTATCGCTGCCCAGGCACAAACGAAATCGGATGCCGAGATTGAGGAAGCTGAAGACCCGATCGGTCCGGGCTTTGTGCCGCCGCCGCCGGTGATGCAGTTGAAGTCCGTCAAACTCCAGGACAATGGGGTGGATCTGGGCAGCTTGACCACGATCAATACCGGCAAAGAATTGATCGCCATACATGTGCCTTCCGGCTGCCGGCTTAAGGCTTTGGATGAGGGCCAAGTAGTGGAAGTGCACCTGGAAAATGCCAGTCGCAGTGTGATTACGGTCAAGTTTCAACCGGAAATCATCCCCGGCTTTGAGCAGCAAAAGGTACTGTCGTTGATGAGACCTTTGCTGGGCAATGGCGTGGTCGAGATCTCCGAGCGCACGGTGATGGGTAAAAAATCCTATGCCTTGGCGTCCAAATTAACCAGCGGGGGTATCGTGAAGCATGCCCGAGCCCAGGTGATTGCTTGCGAGTCGAGCACCTTGACCATCAGCGCAGTGGCTTTTGAAGCAAATACCGCGGAAGTGTTCTCGGCTATGCAACGCTTGATCGCATCTCTGCAAGTGGTGGGGGCGGAGCAGCAAGTTAAGCGACCGGAAGTGGTGCCAAGCAGCTAGTCCGTTGCCTGTGGCAGGCACATCCCGGCAATGGCTGTGGCGGCCCGCATGACCGCTCCGCCGTCGCCGAAGGTTGCCAAGGCAGGTTGAAGTGCCTGGATGGTCTTCTGCCGCTCTTCCGGATGCCGTAACCATTCAAGTGACGCCCGGGTGAGATTCTCCACGGTGGCGGCCTGTTGGATAAATTCCGGGAAGATAGTGCGACCTGCGATCAAGTTTACCAAGGCAATATGATTCACGGTGACGATCTGTTTGCCGATCAAATATTCCGGTGCTGACACTTTGTAGAGCACCACGGTGGGCACTTCCATGAAGGCGCACTCGGTGGTGACCGTGCCGGAGGAAGCGATGGCCATGGTGGCGTGGCATAAAGCTTCCGATAGACCACCGATCTGCACTTTGATGGACGGATCGTTGATCATCGGGCGGGCCAGTTCCGCCAGATGCTCATTGGGCAGAATGATGCGGAACTCGGCTGGCACTTGCGCTCGAATCTGAGCGGCTGAAGCCAGCATGACCTCCAGATGACGGGTCACTTCTTTACGACGGCTACCGGGCAAAAGCAGAACCACTGGGGTGTCTGCAGCTTGCTTCTGTGTCCGTCTTTGTTCGCGATAGGTCTGCAGTCGGTCCACCACGGGATGCCCTACATAGTCCACGCGCAGACGGGGTGTTTTCTTGGAGTACCACTCTTTTTCAAAGGGTACGATACTCAGCAGCAGATCCAGGTCGTCTTCCAATTGTTGGGCTCTGCCCGGTCTTGAGGCCCATACTTGTGGAGAAACGAATTGCACAAACTTCGGCCGCCAATTGGTAAAGGGGCCGCCTTGTGCCCGGGCCCGTTCTTTCAAGACATGTGCGAGCCGGCGGTTGAATCCGGAAAAATCCACCCCGATGAACACATCGGGCAGACGGTTCTCAGCGAGCGTCACCAGCTCATTGAAGAGTTTCTGGAACTCCAGATACTTTTTGAACACGTCGAAGAAACCGAACACGGCATGCTTCGTGAGGTCAAAGGAAAGTTCCACGCCGGCTTCAGCCATCCTGTGGCCGCCTGCCCCAAAAAATCGGGGAGGGAAGGGGGCTCGGGTGAACTGCGGTTGCTGTTTCAGGGCGAGGACAAGCTCGGCAGCCAGCGTATCTCCGCTGGTTTCACCGGCCACGACCATGAAACTTTTGCTCATGTGCCGACAGGAATCTTTGCACCGCTGCGTGAAATCTGTTCGGTGATCTCCAGCGCCAAGTCTAATGCCTGTTTGGCCGAGACACCACTGACGCGTGGTTGCTGCTTCTCCCGGACACACGCGACAAAATGCTGGAGCTCAAGTTTGAGCGGCTCATCTTTGATGATCGGCACCGGCTCGCGCACGATCTTCTTGCCGGCAAATTCGCTGACGATGGTCGAATCATTCGCACTGAGCAGCTTCTTCAATAGAGAAGATTCCTGCTCATCAGAGCGGGCCAGCCGGTAGATGAATCCTTGCTGGGCGCGATAATCGAGGGAGACATAACTGGTGGTCTCACCACTGCTGAAAACACGGATCTTCCGCATGCGCTCCGGACTTATGCGGCTGGCAGTGAGATTGGCCACGCAGCCGTTCTCAAAGCGCAGGCGCACGTTGGCAATATCTTCCGTGGAGCTGAGTACCGCGATGCCCACGGCATCCACACTGGTGACGGGTGAATTGACAAAGGCGAGCACCACATCCAGATCGTGAATCATCAGGTCCAGTACCACGCCGATATCGATGCTGCGTGCGGGGTAAGGGGACAGGCGATGGGTTTCGATGAATTTTGGCTGGCTGACGGCCTTTTGCAGATAGTCGAAAACCGGGTTGAAGCGTTCTACATGGCCGACTTGCAGGATGAGATTGTTCTGGTGGGCCAGTTGCACCAGCTCGGCGGCTTGATCGGCCCGCTCGGTCATGGGTTTCTCCACCAACACATGCTTGCCTGTGGTGAGCAAATCGCGCGCGATGGCGTGATGGGTGATAGTGGGAGTCACCACGCTCAGGGCCTCGGCAGCGGTGGCCAGTTCTTCGATGGTGGCAAAAACTTTTACACCCAGCTTGTCCGCGACGCGTTGGGCGTTCTCCGCAAAAGAGTCGTAGATCCCCACGAATTCGCATGCTCCCGCCGCCGCCAGTTCGGCATAAAGGCGTGCATGTTCCTTGCCCAGTGAGCCAGTGCCGATTACGCCGACACGGATGCGCTGGTTGTTTTTTGTTTTATCCGGTTCCACGAAGCGCAGTCTGCCTGTGCGGCGGCACCCTGACACGCGAAAAATTTGAGCCTTGTCCCATGCGGTGGACGCCCTACATTTCGCGCGTGGAAATGATGGTCTATGTTGTGGCTGCCATCGCGGCGTATTTTTTGGGCTCGATCCCGACGGGTTACCTCGTGGCCAAAGCCAAAGGGGTCGATATCCGCGCTGTAGGCAGCGGAAACATCGGTGCTACCAATGTTTTTCGCATCTTGGGTAAGGGGGCGGGCATATTCGTGCTCACAGCGGATGCACTGAAAGGTTTTTTGGCCTGTGGTCTGGTGGCCAATCTGGCCTGGCAGATGTTTGGCCCTTCAGCTGAAGGAAACGATGGAGCCCGGTTGTATGTCTCCATTGTCGCCGGTATCTGCGCCATTTTGGGTCACAATTACACCTGCTGGCTGCAGTTCAAAGGTGGTAAGGGCATCGCCACCTCTGCAGGCGTGCTGATCGCGCTCGTTCCGAAGGCATTCGTGGTGGCATTGCTGGTCTGGTTGGTGGTATTTTTTGCGAGCCGATATGTTTCGCTCGCCTCCATCATGGCTGCATTGATATTACCTTTTGCCACTTGGCAATTGGAAGGCAGCCCGGTGCTGATCTTGATCACGACTTTGATGTCCGCTCTGGCCATCTACAAGCATCGCGCTAACATCCAGCGCCTGCGCGCCGGGACCGAGAATCGCATCGGCGGAAGTAAGACCAAAAATTCAGCATGAAGATCACGGTAATAGGTGCAGGTGCCTGGGGAACAGCTCTAGCCCGTCTGCTGCATCAGGCGAATGCCGATGTGACATTGTGGGGCCATAACCCCGCGCATTTGGCTGACCTCCAACGCAAGCATGTCAACGCCAGGTATCTGCCCGGTGTACGGCTCCCGGCTGCGTTGAAGCTCGAGACGGATTTGGGAAAGGCGGTGAAGGGCAGTGAATGCCTGGTGGTGGCAGTGCCCTCCAAGGCGTTTCGTACGGTGACGAACCGCCTGGGAGATTATGACAAGCTCGTAGTCAGTGTGACCAAGGGCATCGAGTATGATACAGGCCTGACCATGTGCGGTATCTTGCGGCAGACGATGCCGAAGGCGGTGCATGCGACTTTGTCAGGTCCTTCTATCGCACATGAAGTGGCTCGAAGTATTCCATCTGCAGTTGTCGTGGCCAGTCCGGATCAGCAGGCCGCACAAACGGTGCAGGAGCTTTTCCACCGACCCTTTTTCCGGGTCTATCGCAGCAATGATATCTTAGGGGTTGAACTCGGTGGGGCATTGAAGAATGTCATCGCGATCGCTGCGGGTGTGTGTGACGGTCTGGGTTTTGGCGATAATTCCAAGGCGGCACTTATCACGCGGTCCATCGTGGAGATACGTCGACTGGGTGTAGCCTGCGGAGCCCAAGCGGAGACTTTTTCCGGTCTGAGTGGTTTAGGTGATTTGACGGTGACCTGTTTCTCCAAGCACAGCCGCAATCGTACTTTTGGC
>CAZRGY010000066.1:0-12647 GCA_964599715.1 uncultured Verrucomicrobiota bacterium
TGCAAAGCGCGCATGTTCAACGACACCCTGAGCTGGATCAATTTCTGGGGCTGGAACGCGATCATCGTGGCCGCCGCCGTCACGCTCCCGCTCGGGCTCACGACGAGCAAGGAATACGCAGAGCTCGAGTGGCCCATCGATATCGCCATCGCGTTGGTGTGGGTGGTGTTCACGGTGAACCTGATGGGCACGATCCTGCGCCGTCGCGAGAAGCACATGTATGTGGCCATCTGGTTCTACATCGCCACGGCGCTGACGGTCGCGATGCTGCACATCGTGAACTCGCTCGAAGTACCCGCCAGTGCATTCAAGAGTTATCCGATCTATGCGGGCGTGCAGGATGCGCTGGTGCAATGGTGGTATGGGCACAACGCCGTGGCTTTCTTCCTGACCACGCCGTACCTGGGCTTGATGTATTACTTCCTGCCGAAGGCGGTAGAACGTCCGGTGTTCTCCTATCGTCTCTCCATCATCCATTTCTGGGCGCTCATCTTCATCTACATCTGGGCGGGGCCGCACCATCTGCTCTTTACGGCGTTGCCCGACTGGGCGCAATCACTCGGCATGGTGTTCTCCGTGATGCTCATCGCCCCGAGCTGGGGTGGTATGCTGAACGGTCTGCTCACCTTGCGCGGCGCGTGGGACAAGGTGCGCCAGGAGCCGATGCTGAAATTCATGGTCGTGGCCCTCACCGCTTATGGCATGGCCACGCTCGAAGGCCCCTTGCTCTCCATCAAGAGCGTCAACTCCCTCTCGCATTACACGGACTGGACTGTGGCGCATGTGCATACCGGTGCGCTGGGCTGGAACGGTTTCCTGACGTTCTCCATGCTCTACTGGCTGTTCCCGCGCCTGTATAATACGCCGCTGTGGTCCAAGAAGCTGGCGAACTGGCACTTCTGGATCTCGCTCACGGGCATGATGTTCTACGTCATCCCGATGTATTGGAGCGGCATCACGCAGGGTTTGATGTGGAAGCAATTCACACCGGAAGGCTTCCTGAAATATGCGAACTTTCTGGAGACGGTCATCCAGCTCATCCCGATGTTCGTGCTGCGGGCCGTGGGCGGGCTGCTCTACATCCTGGGCGCATTCTTGATGGCCTACAACTTGTGGAAGACGGCCAAGTCCGGGGTGTTCGTGCCGGAAGTCGAAGCGCAAGCGGCACCGCGCAATGCCGGCCACGAGCTGCATGCCGAGCAGGATCCGTGGAAACATCGCTGGCTGGAAGCCAAGCCGATCACGCTCACCGTGCTGTCACTCGTCGCGGTGGCCATCGGCGGTCTGGTGGAGATCGTGCCGATGTATCTCATCAAGGAGAACGTGCCGACCATCTCCAGCGTGAAACCTTACACACCGCTCGAAGTGCTGGGCCGCGACATCTACATCCGCGAGGGCTGCGTGGGCTGCCACTCGCAGATGATCCGTCCGTTCCGCTCGGAAACGGAACGTTACGGCGAGTACTCGAAAGCGGGTGAATTCGTCTATGACCATCCGTTCCTGTGGGGCTCCAAACGCACGGGACCGGATCTGCATCGCGTGGGCGCGAAGTATCCGGATGCGTGGCACTACAACCATATGGACGACCCGCGCCTCACCTCGCCAGGCTCCATCATGCCGCGTTATCCGTGGCTGTTGACGCAGAAGCTGGACACCAAGTCCCTGCCCGCCCGCATCTCTGCCTTGCGCAAGGTGGGAGTGCCGTATCCGGAGGGATATGAGAATGCCGAAGCGCTGAAGGACCTGGAGAAACAGGCGGCGACCGTGGTGCTGAATCTCAGCGTCGGTTCAGTCGAGGCACAACCGGACAAGGAGATCATCGCGATGATCGCCTATCTGCAACGGCTCGGCACGGACATCAAGGCGCAAGCCACCGCGGCCCCGGCACCCACCACCTCTAATTGATAAAGGCGATATATGATCAAGAATGTTCTGACCCACATCGGCGGTGTCGAGAATTTCGGCATCATCTCGATCCTGCTGTTCTTCGCGGTCTTCGCCGGCGCGCTGATCTATGCGGCGTGCCTGAAGAAACCTTTCCTGAAACAGATGAGCCAGATTCCTTTGGAAGACGGCACCAAGAAGACGGAGGCCAGCCATGAATAATGACCCGAAACAGCCCATCCTGCTCGAACACGAGGCGGACGGCATCAAGGAACTCGACAACCTGCTGCCGCGCTGGTGGGTGTGGTTGTTCTACATCTGCGTGGCGTTCGCCGTGGGCTACATGCTTTACTATCATGTGTTCAACATGGGTGACTTGCAGGCGGCCGCTTATGCGAAGGAGCAGAAGATCGGGGATGAGATCAAGGCGGCTTCCATCGCGAAGTTCGAGGCAAACATCGCCACCTTGGAGCCATCCAAGGACAAGGCGGTGCAGGCGCAGGGTTTGCAGGTCTATACGACTTACTGCGCGCCCTGTCATCGAGCTGATGCTGGCGGCATCGTGGGGCCGAACCTGACGGATGATTTCTGGATCCATGGTTCCAACTACGTGGATTCGGTGAAGATCATCATCAATGGCGTGCCGGACAAAGGCATGCTCACCTGGCGCGGCGTGTTGAAGCCAGAGGAGATCACCTCCGTGGCCAGCTATATCTACACACTGCGCGGCACCAAGCCGCCCAATCCGAAACCGCCTGAGAACCAGCCGAAAGGCCCGGAGAAACCGAGCGAGTTCGAGTAATCAAACTGCTCCAGATGAAAAACTCCAAGCACCAGAGAAACTTCAAGCTTTCAAGCCCCAGCCTGCCTGCGAGTCTGGATGCCGGGGTTTCGTTTTGGAGCTTTGAGCTTGGGGTTTTGAGCTTAATAAAAGGGCATGTTGTATGAGTGCTGCGAATAAAATACCGGAACCGACTGATCCACTGGCCGCGCAGCAGACGGTCAATATGGCGGACTTCCGCGATCACATCGCGACGGCTGACAAGAAGGGGTATCGCAAGTGGATCTACGCGAAGAAGGTGGACGGGAAGTGGTTCCGCTGGCGCACTTGGATGAGCTGGGTGCTGCTGGCGATCATGTTCGTCGGTCCCTTTGTACGCATCAACGGCAACCCGCTCCTGATGATCAACATCGTGGAGCGGAAGTTCTCCATCTTGGGCCAGATTTTCTGGCCGCAGGACACGTTCATCTTCGCGGTGGCGATGCTGGTGTTCTTCGTGGGCATCATGATCTTCACCACGGCGTTCGGACGGTTGTGGTGCGGGTGGACGTGTCCGCAGACGGTGATGATGGAGATGGTGTTCCGGAAGATCGAATACTGGATCGACGGCGATGCGCATGAGCAGAAAGCGCTCGCTGCCGCGCCCTGGAGCCCGCACAAGATCTGGAAGCGCGTGAGCAAGTATGGCGTGTTCTTCATCCTATCCTTCATCGTGGGCAACACGTTGTTCAGCTACATCGTGGGCAGCGACAAGTTGTTCCAGATCATCACAGATGATCCGCGGAATCACATCACCGGCCTGACGTTCATGATCCTGTTCACACTGCTGTTCTTCGCGATCTTCGCGCGGTTCCGCGAACAGGCGTGCACGTTCATCTGTCCTTATGGCCGGTTCCAGTCCGCGTTGCTGGACGAGAACACGATGGTGGTGGCGTATGATTATAAGCGCGGCGAAGGCCGGGCGCCGTTGAAGCGCGACCAGACGCCGGAGGCGCGCAAGGCGGAGGGCAAGGGTGATTGCGTGAACTGCCATCAATGCGTGGCGGTTTGCCCGACAGGCATCGATATCCGCAACGGCGTGCAGATGGAGTGTGTGAACTGCACGGCGTGCATCGATGCGTGTGACACGGTGATGGACAAGGTGGGCAAACCACGCGGGCTTATCCGTTACGCCTCGCTGAACGGCATCGAGAAAGGTGAATCTCTCAAGTTCACCGCCCGCATGAAGCTGTATTCCGTCATCCTGACGGCACTGATCACGCTTTTCCTCGTGCTGGTGTTCACGCGGTCCGATGTGGAGACAGCCCTGTTGCGCGCGCCGGGCTCCCTGTTCCAGAAGCTGGGCGATGACCGCATCAGCAACATCTACACGCTGCGCGTGGTGAACAAGACGGGCCATGACATCCCAGTGGAGCTGCGGCTGCTGAAGCACAAGGGCAAGATACAGGTGCTGGGCGCGGGCGAGTTCATCGTGCCGAAGGAGAACTCTTCGCAGACTTCCGTGCTGATCGAGCTGGAGGAAGATGATCTGGAGGGAGCCAGCACGCATCTGGAGATCGGCGTATATTCGCACGGCAAACTTTTGGAGACGGTGAAGACGGCCTTTGTGGGGCCGCGAAAGGAACATCATGAACACGGCGACAAAGACTGAACACAAACCACGCAATCCCTGGCCGTATGCCATCATCGCGTGGTTCGTCATCTTCATCACGGCGTTGGTGTCGTGGGCGGTGGTAGCCACACATAACAGCATGGACCTGGTGCGGAAGGATTATTACGAGGAGGAACTGCGTCATCAGCAACAGATCGACCGAGTGAATCGCACCGCGCAGGTGCGCAAGGACATCACGGTGACGACCGATGCGATGAGCCTGACCTTCAAACTGCCGTCGGAACATGCAGCCGGCAAACCGACGGGTGAGGTGCAATTGTATCGCCCCTCCGATGCGAGCCTGGACAAGAAGCTGGCGCTAGCGGTGAACGAGAGCGGGCTGCAACGCATCGACGCCTCGGCGTTGAAGGGCGGACTCTGGAAACTGCGCGTTTATTGGAAAATCGGTGAGGTGGAGTATTACTTCGACCAACCGGTGGTCATCGCGGGCAAATCATAAGCAACAGATTATGGAACTCTGGACAGCGTTCATGTTGGGACTCGTCGGCAGCCTGCACTGCGCAGGCATGTGCGGTCCGCTGGCGCTGGCTTTGCCCGTGGCGGGCAAGACCCGGAGTGATTTCGTATTGGGCCGCTTGCTCTACAACTTCGGGCGCGTTCTGACCTACTGCATCATCGGAGCGGTGTTCGGTCTGGTCGGGCAAAGCCTCGCACTTGCGGGTTTCCAGAAATGGGTCTCCCTCGTGGCTGGTGTGGCTATCTTGGTCGGTCTCATCGTCTCCACCCGTGTCGGACTGGGACTGCCCATCACCAAGAGCGTGATGTGGCTGAAGAGCAGTGTCGGCAAGCTGCTACAACAGCGGACCTTCGGTTCCCTCTTCCTGCTCGGTACCTTGAACGGCTTGTTGCCGTGCGGGCTGGTGTATGTGGCCGCCGCTGCTGCTGCGGCCACTGGCAGCCTGCAGATGGGAGTGTTTTCCATGCTGGCATTTGGTGTGGGGACGCTGCCGGTGATGCTTGGCTTGGGGCTGGCGGGGCGCAGGTTGCAGGGGCTGTTCAGCTTCCGCCTCCAGAATCTGGTCCCTATCAGCCTCGCCGTTTTGGGCGTGCTTCTCGTGCTGCGCGGGATGGAGCTGGGTATTCCGTATATTAGCCCGGTGTTGACCAGCAGCGGGTGCCCGCATTGTCATTGATTCCGAGGACATGCGCACTGGCTCTGAGTGCAAATCTGGGCCAGTGCATGCAGTCTTTTAGTTCTCGGGTTTTCATCATTTGCCGAGGCCAGTACGCTTTTGGATGCGCCCCAGCAATTCCATTTCTTTGCCTTGTAGATACCGCAGATCATTGTCTGCCAGCTTGCCCCACTTTTGCTTCAGCTTGCCTTTGATGATGTTCCAGTAGCCTTTCATTACTAATGTGCTCATGGGTGCTATGGGTTAAATTTTTAATCTACGCTGGCACTCCCATTCGCGGCAGTGCCTCACTAACCTTTTCGGTTGCACATAGGATGCCAATAGTAGTTTTTTGAAGTATCTAGCTGATTTACAACTGGTTGCGCGATTTTATTTGAGTTGAGATTGGCGTAGAATGTGTTGCATCTTGCATGCGGAAGGCCCGCAGTTGTGCATATTGAGCCGGTTTACAGATAGTGAAGGCTGGCGGTTCTTTATTGGGGATTTGAGCAGATAAGAGCCTTTAGGATACTTTGAAGTCCATAGGCTTGCTTCAGACTTGGCCGTGCATTTTGCAAATCCGTAGTATGGCAGCATGCAAAATGCCTTCTCAAATGGCCTCTGAAGGTTTTATTTAATATCTCTAACTACCTATCCATCAGTTAGTTGAGTTGTCTCCTTCTTTCGGTATGCTTCTGGCTTTTTAGAGTGTTGTATGTGCCCTGTTAACCTAAAAGTGCAGCGATCATTAAACGCTGCCATAAGTGCGTGAGGGCCGAAGTCAACGTGAACGTTCAACGCCAAAAACTTATGTTATATACTCTGGCTCTGATACTTGTGATTGCCTGGCTGCTTGGGCTTGTGTCCTCTTACACAATCGGGGGACTGATTCATATCCTGCTTCTAGTAGCCATTGTGGCCGTCTTAATAAGGCTCATTCAGGGCAAAAACGTCAGTGGTTAATGCGCTGGATTGTTGTGCGGACACACCTGCGTCGCGCTGTATTGGGCTAAATTTCCTACCTATGTGTATGCGGCTGCTTTCAAACTGTGCTTTTTGCAATGTTTCAGTCTGAGATGGCTTACATTGTGCTAAACTAGATTCTTAAGAATCATCTAACCGCTTCAGAATTCGAGGGAATGGATCAGTAAGAAACTTATGTTACGCCAACCCAGTCATCAGTTTTACCAAACCGTAGTATCGGTGTGGTTGACCTTGTCGGTGGCAAGTGTGCTGATCGCCGTGGTGACGTGGCTGCAACTTTCCGAGCAATTGTCCGTGGCCAGAAAAGCGATAGCGATACGCACCGAGACGGAGCAAGTCCTCAAACTATTGCTGGATGTAGAAACAGGAGCGCGCGGTTTTGTCATCACGGGAGAAAAGGATTTTCTGGCCCCCATGAGTGTGGCTGAACGGTCTTTGCCTCAGAAATTTGATAACTTGGCTGAACTGGCCAGTGATGATCCAGAACTGCTCAAGCGAATCATGGATTTGCGTGCCATGGCAGAACTGGATCTCAGTAATCAGCATAAGATCATTGGCTATCGAAAATCCGAGGGATTCATGCTGACGAAGGCGCTGCTTAGCGACGGGGAAGCCAAGAAGTTGATGGACGCAATCCGCGCCGAGGTAGCAGGCATCCACAGTATGCGTGCCCATCTGATCTCCGATGAAGGAGGGAAGGAGCGCGCTCAATTGCAGCGTGCCACGCTGACCAGTTTCGGTGCGGGTATTCTGGGTATCGGAGCTGGCTTATTCGCCTTCTGGCTGGCTCGCATGACGCTGAAGCATCAAGAGCGTGAACGGGTGCTGGTGGAGGCCAAACTACAGGCCGAGCGTAACAACGCCGAGAAGACGGTCTTTCTGGCCAATGTGAGCCACGAGATCCGTACGCCGATGAATGCCATCTTGGGTTTTAGTGAACTGCTCGGTAGGGAATTGCAAGAACCCAAGCAGCGTCACTACGCCAAAGCCATCCGTTCCAGTGCCGGTTCATTACTCCAGTTGATTGATGATGTGCTGGATATCTCCAAGATTGAAGCAGGAGCGATGGTCTTGCGCCCGGAACCGACCGATCCCCGCGAGTTATGCGAATTTGTCCGCACGGTCTTTGCGGAGATCACGATGAAGAAGGGGATTAAGCTGAGCTGTCACATGGCCGAGGGTATGCCGCGGGCTTTGCTGCTGGATCGCCTCCGGCTGCGTCAGATCCTCGTAAACCTGGTAGGCAATGCCGTCAAATTCACTGACCACGGTAGCGTAGAAACTAATGTGAGTTGTGAACGTCATGAGAAAAGCAGCAAGGTGACACTGATCTTTGAGGTGCAGGACACGGGTGTCGGAATCCCCAAGGAAAAAAGGGACACAATCTTCAAGCCATTCGTGCAGGGTGAAGCTGGTCAAAAAAAAGAAGGCACGGGTTTGGGACTCGCGATCGTGCAGCGACTGGTCGAGCGAATGGGCGGGACGATTACGGTTGCGAGTATTGTGGGGCAGGGGTCGGTCTTTCATCTTCGCCTGCCGGATGTCACCGTATCTCCGCGCTTGCCTGATTCTGGTAAAGGAGAGGATGACGAGCCGGTTGATTTCAATGAGTTCTGCCCTGCGACGCTCTTGATCGTTGACGACAATGAACTGAACCGGGAACTCATCGCGGGTATGTTTACCGGTTCGCATCATCGGCTGGTGTTCGGTTGCAATGGCCGGGAGGCCATCGAGAAAGTGGCTGAGGCGCATCCCGACTTGGTGCTCATGGACATCCGTATGCCCGAGATGGATGGGCACGAAGCATTGCCGAAACTTCGCGAGCATGCTGGTCGCGAACTCTTGCCGGTTATCGCCGTAACGGCCGCTAATACGTTTGAGCAAGACCCGGATGCCAAGGAGAAGTTCAACGGTTTTCTGGCCAAGCCATTTTCCATGCGGCAGCTCCACGAGGAGCTGAGCCATTTTCTTCCCCGCCAGACCACCGAGCAGAAAAAGAATGAGGTGAGTGACGCCGCCATGACGGCAGAAGCCAAGGAGCGCCTGATATCTCAGCTCCAGCCGCTCGTCCGAGATGAATGGCCGATCTTATGTGGCAGTCCCGGAGTGAATGAAGTGCTGGCGTTTGCGCGAAAATTGGATGCCATGAGCGAGGAACACGACTGCGGTTCCCTCCAGCGTTATGCGAGTAAGTTGGCCGAGTATTCCGAGGCTTATGATGTGGCCCGGATGGAACAGCGGTTGTTGGAGTTCCCAAAACTTATTGAACAGCTTGAGAAGATCACACCCAAGGATTCATGAACGATTTGAAACAATTGGAAAATCCTGCCAGTGAAGCCTTACCCGAGGTGGTGTCATTCCGCGTGCTAGTGGTAGACGACCAGTCTGCCAATATCCAAGTAGTGGGAAACATCTTGGGCAAGTTGGGTTATGAGATCGTGCCGGCACTGGATGGTGCTACTGCTTTAAAACGTATCGCTCTACGTAAGCCGGATCTCATCTTGATGGATGTCATCATGCCAGGACTAAGCGGCTTCGAGGTGTGCCGCAGGATACGGGAAAATCCGGCATGGAAAGACATTCCGGTCATATTTGTGTCTGCGGCAGATGACAAAGGGCTCGTGGTGCATGCCTTCGATGAAGGTGGGGTGGATTATGTCACCAAGCCTTTCAATCATGCGGAACTGCTCTCCCGCGTTAAAACACACCTGATGCTGAAGGCTGCCCGCGATCGCCTGTTCCAACTTGCGGAAGATAAAGATGAACTGCTCGGCATCATGGCGCATGACTTGAAGAACCACCTGAGCGGCATGCAGCTCAGTGCGCAATTGCTCAAAGATCGGGTGGATCCAGTCGGGGACGAAAAGACCGCCCGATTGGTGAATAACATGTGCCAATCCACTGGTCAGTTGCTGGCATTTGTGAAGGAGTTTCTGGCCAATGCTGCCGTGGATCATGGAACCCAGTTGCAACGGCAGCGGGTGAACCTGTCCGAGCATGCCGCCAGTGTGGTGCAGGAATATCAGGAGTCGGCTGCGCGCAAGAATCTGCAGCTCCACTTGGAAGTGCCTTCAGATGCGGCCCCGATTTATGCAGATAGCACGGCTCTCAATCAGGTGCTGGATAACCTGCTTTCCAATGCAGTGAAATTTTCCCAACCCGACAAGCACATCCACATCGCCGTTCGCCCTCAGGATGAATTCTGCGAGTGTGTTGTCCGGGATGAAGGGCCAGGTTTTACGCCGGAAGACAAGCAGCGAATGTTCCGGCGCTATGGGCGGCTTTCCGCCCGACCTACCGGTGGCGAGCCTTCCACCGGCCTTGGGTTGAGCATAGTCAAAAAACTGGTGATGGAAATGGGTGGAGAAGTGGTTTGTGAGAGCCAGCCCGGTAAAGGGACGGCGTTCATCCTGCGCCTGCCTAATGCAAACGGCTAACATGGAGAAACAGAATATGGACTTCTTAGTAATTGATGACGACAAGACGTTTCGCGAAGCGACGTGCATCTTGATTGATGACGAGAATCACTACGCCGAAGGGGCTCCCAGCGGCGCTTACGCCCTGCAACGCCTCAAAGAAACGAAGTTTGATGCTGCCTTGCTGGACCTTCGCCTCGGTGCGGAGGATGGCTTGGACATCCTGCAACAGATTGTGAAAAGCCATCCACAGTTGCCGGTGGTGATGTTCACGGCTGAAGGCAATGTCAAAACGGCCGTGGAGGCCATGCGCCGCGGTGCGGTCGATTACTTGGAAAAACCGTTTCAGCGTAAGGAGTTTTTGATGGTGCTGGCGCGGTTGAATAAATTCCACCAGATGGGGCAGCGCATCGAGCGCTTGGAGCGTGAGGTGAGTGAGAACAAATCCCTGAACGGCGAGCCCATCTTTGATTTCACCACGCCCTTGATGCAGCAGATGATGGAGGTCTTGCTGCGTGCTGCGCCCACTCCGGCTTCCGTGCTGATCTTGGGCGAGAGCGGCACGGGTAAGAGTGTGGCGGCCCGGGCGGTGCATCAAAACAGCCAGTGCGCGGATAAGCCGTTTGTGACGGTGAGCTGTCCGAGTCTTTCCAAGGAGCTGCTGGAAAGTGAATTGTTCGGCAGTGTTCGCGGGGCCTATACGGGCTCGGTCAAGGACCACTGGGGCAAGGTGAAAGCGGCTGAAGGCGGCACCCTCTTTCTTGATGAGATCGGCGACCTGCCCATGGAGATACAACCCAAGCTGTTGCGGTTGTTACAAGAGCGCGAATACGAACGCTTGGGTGAAAACGTCACCCGCAAAGCCAATGTCAGGGTCATCGCTGCCACCAATCGTGATCTTAAAAAACGGGTGGCCGAGGGAGCTTTCCGCGAAGACCTCTATTTCCGGTTGAATGTTATCAGTGTGGAGATGCCTCCCTTGCGGGCTCGGCAGGATGACCTGATACGTTTTGCTGAGAATTATGCCCGCAATTTCGGCGAACAATGTGGTCGGTCGCAGTTGAGTTTTGCTCCAGAAGCCGTCACCTGCTTGCGGACTTATCCCTGGCCGGGCAATTTGCGCGAGATGCGGAACGCCATCGAGCGGGCGGTTATCATGGCCAAGGTCGACCAGATCATGCCGGAAGATTTTCCGGCTGAAATCCGAACCCCGAATACGGCCACCAGCAGTGCTACTGATGCGGTTGGCACGATGATCTCGTTGGATAAACTTGAGGAACTGCACATCCGGAAAGTCCTCGAAGTAGCTTCGAGTTTGGGTGAAGCGGCAACTGTATTGGGCATTGATCAGGCAACGCTCTATCGTAAGCGTAAAAAGCTGGGGCTGTGAGTCACAGGAATGCGGTCTAACGACCAAGTCTTCTGGTTCTTTCTCTTCAGGCACCGATCTTTTAGGTCGGTGCTTTTTATTAGTCGTAACGGTGAACTAAGCGGACGCCTTCTTGGTGGGTTCTCTTCCATGCCGAATGCACTTATTTTTCATTCATCTTGCAACCTGCATGGTGTTGGTGGCCGCGGCAATTTCTAAAAGTTGCACGTTTTCAATGGCTTACAGATATCCCTCTACTGGCACCTTCACTGCTCAAAATTTAACCTATGAAAGTAGATACAATGGGTAAGAAGCGGGTTGGTCAACTTTTCACCGCTACGGTGCTCACGCTGGCCATGGTCTCATCAGCCAAGGCAGATGATGCCGATGAGTTGCACCTTGCTGGCAACAAACATCAAGATGTTGATGGTCCTTATTACGCCAACGAAATGGTCTTTGATGTTTTCGGCTCGGCCTCATTCGGACGGGAAACTATCAACAACATCTCGGCGAACCGCATCAAGAATGATGCACGTTTGGGAGGCGGCATTGGCATGAGTTACTTCGCCACCCGCCATTTCGGTTTCGGAGGTGATGCTTATGTGGAAAATGCTGCTCACAGCGTGGTGGACAGCGCATCCGCCAGTGCGATCTTTCGCTTGCCTATTGGTGCCAGCGGTCTGGCTCCCTACGTGTATGGAGGCGGTGGCCACGAATTTGATCTGACCGATCGATGGTTTGCACATCTGGGTGGTGGACTGGAATACCGGTTCTCTCACTCATTCGGCATCTTCACGGATGGCCGCTATGTGCTGGCCGACAAGACGGCAAACTATGGGATAGTACGGCTCGGCTTTCGCACGACCTTCTAAACCGTTTAATTACTTAAGGGAAAGGAACATCATGAAAACGAATATATTGGCAATCACACTTCTGTCGGCGACGGTTCTTGCGGTCGGTTGCAAGCCGGCCAATGAGGATAAACCACTGGCTGAAGGCATGGAGACTGCCTCTCAGCAACTAGAGAAGGTCACCGAGGAAACCAAGGAGGCCGCTAGCGCGATCAATGATTATGCTTATGCGCAAAGGATGGAGTTCGCTGACAAGATGAAGGCCAAACTGGCCGACATCAACCGGGAGTTGGATGCCCTGGCGATCAAACTGGAAAACTCCAGTGAAGATGTGAAAACCGAGGGGAAAGCCAAACTGCAAGCCTTGCGCGACAAGGTAGCCAGCTTGGATAAACAACTCGATGGCATCAAGGATGCCAGTGAGGACACCTGGGATAAGGTGAAGGATGGTTTCAATAAGTCCTACGATGAAGTGAAGGACTCCTTCAACCAGGCTCGGGAATGGTTAAGTGAAAAGATCGCTCCGTAGCGCGAGGCGATCTTGTTCACAACGCGGCGGGCGATTGCTACTCGGCCCG